>JAAFGU010000165.1 GCA_010365205.1 Aromatoleum sp.
GCCGGCAAGGCAAAGGCCGCGCCCTGCGCCGGCTGCCACGGCGCGAACGGCGTCAGCAGCAACCCTCTCTGGCCGAGCCTCGCCGGGCAACAGAAGGGCTACCTCGTCGCTACGCTGAAGGCGTATCGCGACGGCGTGCGAAAGAACGATGTGATGGCCGGGATGGCGAAAGGCCTGAGCGATGCCGACGTCGACGCGCTTGCGGGTTTTTACTCAAATGCGCGTTCCGACTGAGGCCCGATCCGATCGACGAGATTTCCGGCTGAGGAGCGCTTCGTCATGACAGAGACCAAAGACAAGAGTGCCGATGCGCGGCGCGCGTTCCTTCGCCTTCTGGGAGGCGCGGTCGCCTGTGCCGGCGCCGCGGCAGCCGGCAAGGTCGCGGTCACCCAGGCCGAGGCGGCAACCGCGCCGTCCACGGTGACGCCTCCCGCCATACCGGGATACGACTGGACGAAGCACCGCTGGGCGTTCGGGGTCGATGCGACCAAGTGCATCGGCTGCCTGCGCTGCGTCGAGGCTTGCAAGCGCGAGAACGACGTCATCGGCGATGCGCACCATTTCCGCACGTGGGTCGAACGGTATGTCTACCTGGAAGGCGAGGAAACGCCGCGCGTCGACAGCCACAGCGACCCGGTGAACATCGAAGCTTCGGGCTCCGAACATGAATACCGGTTCGCCAATCGCTACAAGGACGCGAAAGTCGAAAAAGCGTTCTTCGTGCCGAAGCTGTGCAACCACTGCACGCACCCCGCCTGCGTGCAGGTATGCCCCACCGGCGCGACCTATCGAACCAACGACGGCGTGGTCGTCATCGATCACACGTACTGCATCGGTTGTCAGTATTGCGTGCAGGCCTGCCCCTACGGCGCGCGCTTCTTCAACGAGGAGAAGCAGGTCACGGACAAGTGCACGTGGTGCTATCACCGCATCACCAAGGGCTTGCAGCCCGCATGCGTCGAGGTGTGCCCGGTCGGCGCGCGCATCTTCGGCGATCTCTACGACAAGCAAAGCCCGGTGAGCTTGTTCATCCGCAACAATCGGACGCGCGTGCTCAAGCCTGAATCCGGCAATGCCCCGAACGTCTATTACGTCGGCCTCGACAAGGACGTCATCTGATGGAACCCGTCCCCAACATCGCGCCGTTCATCGGCTACGTATACCCCAACGAGACGGTCATCCCGTGGACGGTGCTCGTCGTCGTGTATCCGTATCTCACCGGGCTGGTCGCCGGCGCGTTCACCGTTTCGAGCCTGTACCAAGTCTTCGGCATGCAGCGGTTCAAGCCGGTCGCGCATCTCGCGCTGCTGACCTCGCTTTGCTGCATGCTCGTCGTGCCCGTGCCGTTGCTGATTCACCTCGGCCATCCGGAGCGCGCGCTCAATGCGATGATCACGCCGCACACGACGTCCGCATTCGCGATCTTCGGCTACGCAGCGAGCTTCTACGTGCTGCTGCTGCTGCTGGAGAACTGGTTCGTGTTCCGGCCGCACATCGTGCGTGAGGTGCAACGGACCAGCGGCGTGCTGCGCCTGTTCTACCGCGGGCTGACGCTCGGGTCCGACGACCTTTCGGAAAAGGCGATGAGTTACGATCGCAAATGGATTTTCGCGCTGGCCGTCATCGGCATACCGGCGGCGCACGGCCTGCACGGTTACGTCGGCTTCGTATTCGGCTCGCTCAAGTCGCGTGAATGGTGGTCGTCCGACCTGATGCCGGCGATATTCCTGTTTTCTGCGATCATTTCCGGCACCGCGCTGCTGATTGTCATCTATGTGATCGCATGCCGGTTGCGCAAGGTAGCCGTCGACCTGCCTTGCGTCGAGGGCATGGCGTATACGCTTTGGGGATTCATGATGTTCACGCTGCTGCTCGAAGGCGTGGAGTTCGCAAGCCTCGTCTACCGGGGCCGCGAAGGCACCGAGATGATCCTGCAGTTCGTCAAGGGCCCGCTTATCGTGCCATTCGTCATCCTGCAGTTCGGCATCGGCTCGGCCACGCCGCTCGTCATCCTCACCTTCATGATCTGGCGTGGTATTGGCGGCAAGACGTTGATCGCGGGCGTGCTCGTCAGCGCATGCCTCGTGCTGCTCTCGGTGTTGATGATGCGCTGGAACGTCGTCATCGGCGGACAGGAGATCGCCAAGACCGGCAAGGGGCTGCTGTCGTATACGCCGACCTTCCTGGGTCGCGAGGGGCTGCTCGTGGCGACCGGCATCCTCGCTGCGCCGTTTGTGCTGCTCTCGATCATGGTGCGGTTGTTCCCGCCGTGGCCGCAGGCGACGAAGGCTGCATAATTTCTGCGGTCGCCGTGCTGTTTTTCGGCAGCGCAAGCGAGCGTCGCGACGCAACGACTCCGCCCCGACTCCGCACACGAGGCCGAACGGCAACAGGCAGATGCACGCCGGCCGCCTCTCGGTGAAGCGTTCGCAAAAATCCTTCGAGCCGATGGATTGGCGCATGAAAAGTTGCGGTGCAGGCGACCTGCCTCGCCTTGTTTTGGCCGATTGCAACGAGGCGGCAAGTACGCGCTAACATACGCGGCATGCCAAACCGACCGCGATTGACAATATGCCTGCTGGCGCTGACGGCGCTCGCCGGTGCCCCGCTGAACGCACAGGACTATCCCGCGCGCCCGGTGCGCGTCATCGTGCCGTTCTCGCCCGGTGGCGCGGTCGACGGACCGATGCGGATCATTGCGCAGGAACTGGGGAAGCGCTGGGGCAGGCAGGTCATCGTCGAGAACAAGCCCGGCGCGGGTGCGACCATCGGCAGTGAATTGGTCGCGCGGTCCCTACCCGATGGCTACACGCTGCTGCTGGCATCGCAGACCAATGCGATCAGCGCCACGCTGTACCCGAAACTTTCCTACGACCCGATCGAGGACTTCGCGCCGATTTCCCTGATCGGCCGCGAGCCGGGCGTCCTCGTCGTGCATCCCTCGCTGCCGGTGAAGACTCTCCGTGAATTCGTGGCGTACGTGAACGAGCGACCCGGGCAGATCGACTACGCCTCCTCGGGCAACGGCAGCGGGCAGCATCTGTTCATGGCGCGGCTCGCATCGATGACCGGCATGAAGATGAATCACATTCCCTACAGGGGCAGCGGCCAGGCGACGACGGATCTCCTCGGTGGTCAGGTGCCCGTGTCCATTCCCGGCACCGCGGGCATGGTCGGCCACATAAAGGCCGGCAAATTGCGCCCGCTCGCCGTTACCGGAACATCGCGCTCGGCGCAGTTGCCGGAGGTGCCCACGGTCAACGAGTCCGGAGTGGCCGGTTACTCGGCCTACATCTGGATGGGATTGCTGGCGCCCAAGGGCACGCCACCCGCCATTATCGACAAGATCCATCGCGACCTGCAGCAGGCGCTCGCAACGGGCGAAGTCAAGGCGTACATGGCCAACGCCGGCATCGAGATCGTCGGCTCCACGCCCGCCGAGTTCGGCGCGTTCTTCCGCGCCGAGCGCGAGCAATGGGCGCAGGTCGTGCGCGATACGGGCGCCAAAGTGGAATGATGTCGACCGATCCCTCTTTCCATACGTCCCAAGGAGCGCGATGACCGCGACGGTAATAGCGGAGGCGCCGGTGAACGGCGTCGAGCACTGGGCCCACAAAGGCGACGTGCGCCTGTTTCTGTGGGAGAAATACGTCGGGTCGCCGGAGGGCAAGCCCGCGGTGCTGTTTGTCCACGGCTCGTCGATGGCGTCGCAGCCGACGTTCGATCTCAGTGTGCCCGGGCGGCCGGATTCCTCGGCGATGGACTGGTTCGCACGGCGTGGCTTCGTCTGCTGGTGCGTCGACATGGAAGGCTACGGCCGCTCCGACAAGACGCGCGACATCTACTGCGATATCGCCAATGGCGCCGACGATCTCGCCGCGGCGACGGACTACATCATGAATACACGCAGCGTGCGCAGCTTCATGGCGTACGGCATATCGTCCGGTGCGCTGCGCGCTGCGCTGTTCGCCCAACGCCATCCCGAGCGAGTCTCACGCCTGGCGCTGGATGCCTTCGTCTGGACCGGTGAAGGCGCGCCCACGCTTGCGCAGCGGCGCAAGAAGCTGCCGGAGTTCCTCGCCAGCAAGCGCCGCCCGATCGATCGTGCGTTCGTCTACTCGATCTTCGAGCGCGACCACCCTGACTGCGCGGAGCGGCGGGTCGTCGATGCGTTCGCCGACGCCATCCTGGCCCTCGACGATTCGATGCCCAACGGCACCTACATCGACATGTGCTCGAAGCTCCCCGTCGTCGATCCGGATCGGATCACGATGCCGACCATCGTCTTGCGCGGGCAATATGATGGCATCGCCGCGTTCGACGACCTGATCGAGTTCTTCAAGCGACTGCCGAGCCCCGACAAGCAGTTCTCGGTCATGGCGGGCATCTCACACGCGAGCTTCCAGCAGAAAAACTACCTGATGGTGTACCAGATCCTGCACGCGTACTTCACGCAACCCGCGCCGGCCTACGTCGGGTGACCCGGCGCTAAAGCGCAGATGGAGTGACCGGATCCTTAGCCGTGGCGATTTGGGGGTGGATTTCTGGTGCGACCGACGTGGCCGCGTCGATGTCGAGTTCCTTCAAGCTGCCGCTCACGATCTGCCGGCATTGTCCTACAACCGATGTCACCATCGCCCTTTGAATTTCATCTAGCGGGGCCGGCAAGCCGCTCCACGTACCGCGCGACAAGATCCACTTCGATATTGACGCGCGCGCCGGGAGCGAGCGACTTCAGCGTCGTCGCTTGCAGCGTGTGCGGGATCAGATTGACGTGAAAACGCGCGCCGTCGACGCCGTTCACGGTAAGGCTCACGCCCTGCACCGCGATCGAGCCCTTCGCCGCGACGAAGCGTGCGATTTCCGCAGGGCATTCGATTTCGAGCCGCCAGCTGCCGTCGCTGCTACCCGCTCCCCCGACCGCGGCGAACGCGACGACGGTGCCGACGCCATCGACGTGACCCGTCATCAGATGCCCGCCCAGCCGGTCGGCGAGGCGCAGCGCCTTTTCAAGATTCACCGGCGCGCGGCCGTCCAGGCCCGTCGTGCAGCGAAGCGATTCCGCGGAGACATCGAAGGCAAGCCGCGCGGAGGCGCCCTCGCCTTCCTTCGCGACGACGGTGAGGCAGCAGCCGTTGACGGCGATGCTGTCGCCGAGCGCGACGTCGGAGACATCGAGCGCACCGGGGGCAATCGCGAGCCGCAGCCCATCGCCTTTGGACGTGGCAGCGGCAATCGAACCGACCGCCTGCACGACACCGGTGAACATCAGTCTCCCTTGCGCTCGACGCGCGCGATGATGCGAAGATCGTCGCCGATCCGGGCGACGTCCCGGATCGTAAGTTGGATTCGATCGTCCAGACGCGCGAGGCCGCCGGGAAAATCGGCGATCCCGCGTGCCGGGTCGCCGAGCAGCGACGGCGCGACGTAGAGCAGCAGTTCGTCCACCACGCCCGCCGCCAACAGCGCGCCGTTCAGTTTGCCGCCCGCCTCGACGTGCAGTTCGTTGACGTCGCGCCTTGCGAGTTCCTCGACCAGTGCCAGCAGGTCGACGCGGCCGTCGCCATCGGGAAGCTCGAGCGTCTCGACTCCCGCGGGCCACTGCGGATGGCGGTCGCCCGCAGTGACGATCAGCGCATCGCCCCCTTCGAGAATGCGCGCCGAAGCGGGCGTCTGCCCGTGACGGTCCACGACGATGCGGCGCGGCTGGCGCGTCGTTTCGACCGCGCGCACCGTCATCTGCGGGTCGTCCTGCAACACGGTGCCGATCCCGGTCAGCACTGCGCAGGCGCGCGCACGCCACCGGTGGCCGTCGGCGCGCGCGGC
>JAAFGU010000166.1 GCA_010365205.1 Aromatoleum sp.
ATCGGGGGACCGGTGCTCGGCGGCCTGATCTACGCGGCCGGTCCGGCGTACGCGTACGGCAGCAGCGCCGCCCTGTTCGTCGTCGCGGCGGTGCTGGTCGGCCTGATGCGCGGCGGCCAAAAACCGGGCGCTCGCGAACCGGCGACGATGGCGTCCGTGTTCGCGGGGATGACATTCATACGCAGCCGGCCGACGCTTCTTGGCGCCATTTTGCTCGACCTGTTCGCGGTCCTGCTGGGTGGCGCCACGGCATTGCTGCCGATTTTCGCGCGCGACATCCTGCACACCGGTCCATGGGGTCTGGGGCTCCTGCGCGCATCGACGGCCATCGGCGCGCTGACGATGGCCGTGTACCTCGCGCACCATCCTCTGCGCGGTCGGGCGGGGCGCAAGATGTTCGCGGCCGTCGCCGTGTTCGGATTGGCGACGATCGTCTTCGGGGTGTCCACGTGGTTCCCGCTTTCGTCAGTCGCATTGATGGTGCTCGGCGCGTCCGACATGATCAGCGTGGTGATCCGACAGACGCTGGTTCAGATCGGAACGCCGGACCCGATGCGCGGTCGGGTCAGCGCCGTCAACTCGGTGTTCATCGGCACGTCGAACCAGCTCGGAGAATTCGAATCCGGCGTGACCGCGGCGCTGTTCGGCACCGTCGCATCGGTCGTGATCGGCGGCCTCGGCACCGTTGCCATCGTGCTGCTCTGGCGGCGCCTGTTCCCCACGCTGCTGCATGTCGACCGCCTCGACGAATCGCATCCGGCGCCGGACTGATCCCATGGATATCTTCTGGCACCTGCTATCGCTGACGGCGCCGCTCTTTCTGCTGGTCGCGATCGGCTACGCACTGACGGGCTGGGGCCGCTGGCCAAAGTCGGCGTCCGACGCGCTGACGCAGTTCGTGTTCTCCGTCGCCATCCCGGCGCTGCTGTTCCGGCTGATGAGCGATTTCTCGCGGATGCCGCCGGTCGACCCAACGCTGCTCATCGCGTACTTCGGCGGCTGCGTCCTCGTATTCGTGCTCGGACGCGCGATCTCGTACGCGGTGTTCCGGCGCGACGGCGCGGCGCAGTCGGTGTTCGCCCTGGGCGGGATGTTCGCCAACACCGTGCTGCTGGGCATCCCGATGGCGAAGATCACGCTCGGTGACGCCTCGATCCCCGCCGTATCGCTGGTCGTGGTCTTCAATTCCCTCCTGCTATGGACGCTGGTGACGCTGTCCGTCGAATGGGCGCGCCATGGCGCCTGGTCGTGGGCGGGCTTCCGCGGGACGGCATGGGGCGTTCTGAAGAATCCGGTGGTCGCGAGCATTCTCGCGGGAACCGCATTCAGTTTTACCGGTGTACCGCTGCCGGACATGCTCGACCAAACGCTGTTGCTGATGAGCCAGGCGGCGGTGCCGCTGTCGCTGATCGCGCTCGGCATGGGACTCGCCGAGTACGGCACCCGCGAGGGCTGGCAGGAGAGCGTCGCGATCACGGCGCTGAAGCTCGTCGCCCAACCCGCCGTCGTCTGGCTGCTGGCGCGGGTGTTGCGGTTGCCGCTCCTCGAGACGCAGGCGGTCGTGTTGCTCGCGGCAATGCCCGTCGGGGCGAACGTCTACCTGATGTCGCGCCAGTTCGCGACGATGCAGGGTCCCGTCGCTTCGAGCCTCGTGCTGTCGACGGCACTCGCGGCGGTGACGACTCCGCTGATCCTGGCGCTCGTTGCGGCGGTGACGACGTGAAATCGTATGGAGCCGGCCCCCGCGGCCGGAGGGTCTCGCTACGCCCCCTGACCGACATCGCGCCATGGCGCTGAAATCGACCGTGTTCAAGGCCGACCTGCGGGTCGCCGACATGGATCGCAACTACTACGGAGACCACGCGTTGACGATCGCGCGGCACCCGTCGGAAACCGACGAAAGAATGCTGGTGCGCCTGCTCGCCTTCGCGCTCAATGCCGGGAACGCGCTGATGTTCGGCCGCGGTCTTTCGGCCGACGACGAGCCCGCACTCTGGCACAAGGACCTTACCGGCGTCATCGAGACCTGGATCGACGTCGGCCTGCCTGACGAAAAGCTCGTCCGCAAGGCCTGCGGGCGCGCGCGGCGCGTGATCGTCTATACGTACGGAAGCGGAGCCTCGCTGTGGTGGAACAAGCTGCGCGCGGGCCTCGACCGGCTCGACGCGCTGGCGGTCGTCAACGTCCCGATCGCCGCGAGCCAGGCGCTGGCAAAACTCGCGCATCGATCGATGGTGCTTCAGTTCACGATCCAGGACGGGCACGTCTGGGTTTCCGGCGGCGAGCACACGATCGAAGTCCAGCCGGTGACGCTCAAAGCACCCGCGTAGGCGGCCAAAATGCAAAGGACTCTGGACCAAACGCCGGTTCTGCGGCAAATTCCGTGCGTTGGCGACGCGGGCGCCACGCCGGCAACGCCGCGACCGGCGGCATTGCGGCAACCGCGCGGTCCGTCGGAGCCGTGGTACGGTAAGGTCGAGCAACGCAGCATGGCGGACCTCAGTGCACAATGAGCCGCCGCGAACTGTCGAGAATTTCTGACTCACCACACTGTCACCTGCACGGAGGATTTCATGACCAAAGTCAAAGGCGGCACACCGTATCCGAACCCGAAAGGGCATACAGGACCGAAGACGCAGTTTCCACAGGCGAAACGCCCGCCGCAGACCATCGTTCCGCGCGTGGTCGCAAGGACGAAAGCCAGCCCCAAGGGGCGATGAACCGCCGCATCGCGTTGCTGCTGCCGAGCCGGCGGCGCCCGCAAAGCCTGCGCCGCGCCGTCGATTCGATCGGCGCAACAGCCACCCGGCCCGACGACGTCGTCGTCGTGATCGGCATCGACGACGATGACGACGAGACCCTCGAACTCGCGGCGCAGTACCAACCACGCATACCGGTCCTGTGGTCGCGCGGGCCGCGCGAACTGACCCTCGGCCGTCTGTGGAACCGACTCGCCGCCGCCGACCATGGTTGCGACGTGCTGGCGATGGCGTCCGACGACTACGTGATGGCCACGCCGGATTGGGACGAAAACTACCGGCGAGCGGCGGCGATCATGCCGGCCGGTTACGGCACCGCCTGGCCCGTCGACGGCATGATCCGCAACGCCAATTTCTGCACCGCGCCGGTGATCACGCGCCGGATGATGGACCGCATGGGATTCTTCGTGCCGCCGTGGTTTCCATTCTGGTTTCACGACACCTGGCTCGAAGAGATGGGCGCGTTCGTCGCCTGCCGGCTGCCGCTCGCCTCGCGCATCGACGCGCCCGACGGCCGCGGCGCGACGCAGAACATGCGCGACCTCGCGTTCTGGGCCACCTTGTTCGAGGCAACCCGGCACCTGCGGATGAACCTTGCGACGCAGATGATCGACGAGATGTACACGGACCACCAGCAGCTGCAGGTCAGCCTCAAGTTCAGCATGCAGGGCGTGGCGATGTTCTATGCGCAGCGCAACGCGCCGCACGTCGATCCGCGGCACGCAGCGATGGTCGAGCAGCAACAGCGGACGGCGAGCGAGCCCGGTGAGCGGTATTTCGCCGCCCGGCGCGAGGCCGAGGCGTTTCTGCAGTCGCTCGAAGGAGCGCCGGCGTGACCGCACTTGTGGCCGGCGCCGGCGGGTTCATCGGCGGCTACCTCGTGCGGGCGCTTATCGACCGCGGATTCGCCGTGCGCGCGGTCGACAAGAAGCCTCTGGCGGAATGGCACCAGCGCCATTCCGCCGCGGACAATCGTGTGCTCGACCTCGCCGGCCTCGACGCCTGCCGCGATGCGGTGGCGGGATGCGCGCGCGTCTACAATTTCGCCGCCGACATGGGCGGCATGGGGTTCATCGAGACCCACAAGGCCGCGTGCATGCTGTCGGTGCTGATCAACACGCACCTGCTGCTGGCGGCGCGCGACGCCGGCGTCGACCGTTACTTCTTTTCCTCCTCGGCATGCGTCTACGCCGCAGGCAAGCAGCGGCAGCCGCAGGTCACGGCGCTGGCCGAGGATGACGCGTATCCAGCGGACCCGGAGGACGGGTACGGCTGGGAAAAACTCTTCTCCGAGCGCATGTGCCGGCATTTCCGCGAGGACTACGGGCTCGCGACACGGGTCGCCCGCTACCACAACGTCTACGGACCGCTCGGCGCCTGGGACGGCGGAAGGGAGAAAGCGCCCGCCGCGATCTGCCGCAAGATCGCGCTCGCCAAGGCCAGCGGCCGGCACGAGATCGAGATCTGGGGCGACGGCGAGCAGACCCGCAGCTTCATGTACGTCGACGACTGCGTCGAGGGCACGCTGCGACTGACCGACAGTGCGGTCACCGAACCGCTCAATGTGGGGTCCGAGGAGGTCGTCACGATCAATCAGGTGGTCGACATCGTCGAGCGCATCGCGGGCATCCGTGTGCACCGGCGCTACGACCTTGCTGCACCCATGGGGGTGCGCGGCCGCAACAGCGACAACACGCGGATCCGCATGCGGCTCGACTGGGCCCCTGGCATCCGCCTCGAGGACGGCCTCGCGCGGACGTATCGCTGGATCAGCGCCCAGATCGCAGCCGCCAGCCGCTGACGCCGTCGGCGTTCACACCTGCAGGTGCGCGAAGAGGACCGTCGAGAGATAGCGCTCGCCGAATGACGGAATGATCACGACGATCAGCTTGCCCTTGTTCTCCGGCCGTTTCGACTGTTCCAGCGCCGCCCACAGCGCCGCGCCGGACGAAATGCCGACCAGCAACCCTTCCTCGGTGGCGGCGCGGCGCGCGATGGCGAGCGCGTCGTCGTTCTTGACGCGCACCACCTCGTCGTAGATCTTCGTGTTGAGGATCGCCGGCACGAAACCCGCGCCGATGCCCTGGATCGGATGCGGGCCCTTCGTGCCGCCGGAAAGCACCGGCGACGCGTCGGGTTCGACCGCGATAATTTTAACGCCGGGCTTGCGCGCCTTGAGCACCTCGCCGACACCGGTGATCGTGCCGCCGGTGCCGATTCCCGAAACAAAGATGTCGACCTTGCCGTCGGTGTCGTTCCAGACTTCCTCGGCCGTCGTCTTTCGGTGGATTTCGGGATTCGCGGGATTCTCGAACTGCTGCGGGATGAAGTAGCGCGGATCGGCCGCGGCCAGCTCCTTGGCCTTGTTGATCGCGCCGGTCATCCCGTCGGGGCCGGGCGTCAGTATCAGCTCGGCGCCGTAGGCCTTGAGCAGCAGCCGGCGCTCCCGGCTCATCGTCTCGGGCATCACGAACGCGCACTTGATGCCGCGCGCCGCGCAGACCATCGCGAGGCCGATCCCGGTGTTGCCCGAAGTCGGCTCGAGGACGACCGTCTCCGGCTTGATCTTCCCGGCCGCATGGGCGGCATCGATCATCGACAGCCCGATCCGATCCTTGACGCTGTGCGCGGGACTGTAGAACTCGAGCTTCGCGGCGATCGTCGCCCCGCCCCCCGCGTTGAGCGCGTTGATGCGGACGAGCGGCGTATTGCCGATGAGGTCGGTGACGCTGGCGGCGATCCGCATGGCGGGCTCCAAGGCAACGGGAAAAGTCTGCCAGTATAGTGGCCCGCGCGGCGAGCCGTGCGAACGAATCGGCGGTCGGATATGCTTCGGTGGAATATCCCTCGCCCGCGCCGGCGCGGTGCAGCCCGCGCTGCCCGCGTGCCGGGAAACGTACCTCCGCCCGTTGCAGGAAGCTCCGTGGCCCTCGACCGTCTCGACCACGACCACGTCCGCGCGCTGCGCGCCGTGCTGACCCGATTCGACGCCGGCAGCGTCGCGGCCAAGGCCGCCGCCCTCACCGCCTG
>JAAFGU010000167.1 GCA_010365205.1 Aromatoleum sp.
CGCTTCGCTTCGTAGAGCAACTCGTCGGCGAGCGCGACCAGATCCTCGATGCAGCCGCGGCCGTCGGGCGAGACGGCGACGCCGACGCTCACCGTGATCCGGATCGGGACCGCGGGCGTGCCGAATTCGGTCTCGGCGATCCGCGCGCGGGCGCGCTCGGCGATTACCAGTCCCTCCTCGGCCTTCGCGTCGGGCAGCAGCACCGCGAATTCCTCGCCGCCATAACGGCCGAGAATGTCGTGACCGCGCAGAGCGCTCCGCAGCACCGCCGCCGTGCGTTCGAGGACGAGGTCGCCGGCGAGGTGACCGTACGTGTCGTTGACGCGCTTGAACAGGTCGAGATCGAGCATCAGCAACGTGACGGGTGTTTGTCCGCGTTGCGCGCGTGCCAGCTCGCGCGCGCCGAGGTCGAGAAACACCCGGTGCGTATAGGCGTTGGTCAGCGAATCGTGGCTCGCCAGGAACTCCAGCTGCGCCCGCAGCCGGACGTGCGCCAGCATGATCAGGCCGAAGCAGACGGCGACGGCAGCCACGACGCTGACAATGATGTACAGGACGTCGACGGCGATTTGCGCCTGCAGAGGGTCCGGCGATCCGCTCGTTGCCGGCAGTGTCGCGATGCGCAGCAACGCCACGCCCGCACCGACGCAGAGAGCGCCGGCGGTGAAGCGACAGGCGGCGCGGTGGGATCGGTCGTCGTCACCCCGGAATAGCTCCCGCGCCGCGGCGAGATACAGTGCCGCTTGCGCGCCCATCACTGTGACGACACGCGCCGCGAAGCTGTCGTGGACGTAAGTGAACAGCCAAAGGACGACGAACACGACGGCAACGTATATGAACAGCGCACGCCAAGGCAGGGGGCGGTCCCGAAATCGGCGGACGCCCATGAAGAGCAGCGCGAAACTCGCCGCCAGCGTGGCGTTCGCGCAGACGATGGCGACGAAGGCCGGCGCGACGTCCCGCGACACGAATGCCGCCGAGGCGACGCCCCACGACAGGCACGCCAACGCCCACTCGCGCAGCCCCGGGATTGTGCCGCGCGTCGTCCGCTGCATCGCCGCGAGGACGGCGCCGATCAATGCCGCGAACAGCAGCGACATGACGCGAAGGGTAACGATATCCAGGGGCATGGCGAGTGGACCGGAAGTCGGCGGCCCAGGCGGCGATCCCGGGATTGGGGCGCTGCGAGTGCCAATCGATTATGCGCCGCCGGCGTCTGCCCGGACGCGCCGCGGCGCCGCGGGAGGACCCGCCGCCACCCGCAGACTGGGAAGCTGAAACCGCCGCCCTAACCGGCGGCCGTCGAATTCGATACAATTCGCCTCAGTTCGAACGGGACGTCGGTCTCGCGCAGTTTGCATTCGCAGCGGATGGAGCCCTGATGCGCGTCGTGCAGCGGTCGCCGCCAGCGTCCGGAAACCGCCGGGCGCATACCTGACAATGGCCGGGATCCCCATGGAAACGCCACGCAACGAACTCACCGGGAGTCCGGGATGACGGCACGATTGGCGATACCCTCCCTGCAAAACGCGGCGATTTCCCCGATTGGCGATACCGTTCGCATGCCCTGGGCCGGCGCCGGCGACGAACGCGTCGTGCGCCCCGCGCTCGCGGTGCTGTATCGGATGGCCGTCGGTCCGGCGGCCGACTATTACGTTCCCCGGTTCCTCCGTTTCGAATGGACCGGGCGCACGTTTCCGAGTTGGCACTGGCCATCGTTCTGGCTGCCGGGCGTCTGGGCGTTCTATCGGAAGCTCTGGCTGCCCGGACTCGCCTTTGCCGTGTTGCCGTTTCTCGGCGCCGCGATATTTGCCGAGTTCGAGCCGTCGATCGGCGATTCGAACGTCGCATGGTTCGCGCTAGCCGCGCTGTCGATCTGGTTGGTGCCCAGCATCGTTTCGGCGCTTTTCGCCAACGGCCTTCTCTATCGTCGCGTGCGGCGCTCGGTCCGTCGCGCCGAGGCGCGGCGGCGCGGAATAGGCGACGTGGCAATGTTTCTGACGATACGGAAGCCGACGGCGATCGGGATTGCGGCGGCCGTGGGCGTCGCCGCCGTCGTGCTGGCGCCGCAGTTCATCGCGGCGAATCTACACGCGCTCTACGACGAGCACGTCGTCCGTGGCCGAATCGCCGGGAGTCTCGCCGCGGTCAGGCCCCTGCAGCGCCAGGTCGAGGATAGCCTGCTGCGTTTCGGCGCGATGCCGCGCACGCCCGATTTCGCCGCGATGCTCTCCCAGCGCGGCGCCATGATGCAGGATGACGTCCATCTCAATCCGGCCAGCGGCCGGCTGCGCGTGGCCCTCGGATCGGCGGCGCCCGAACTCGACGGAGCGTCCATCCTGCTGGCGCCGGCGATGGATGCCCGGCAGCGCATCCGGTGGGTGTGCATCCCGGTCGGCATTCCCCGGGCGTATCTGCCGGCCGAATGCAGGAACGGCTAGCGCCATCGCGAATCGGCCGACGGCCAGGACCGGTGGCGGCAGCGCAATCGCCGGGCGCGCGCTCGTCCGGCATTTGAATTCGGCGCGCCGACCGCTCGCCATGCGGTTCGGGTGTTTCGCTCAGGTCGCCCACGCCGTGTACGAGATGGCGGCGGGGGTTAGCGCAGCCCCCGCGCTTGCGCCGGCATCGGTGCGGGTGCCCGCCGCGATTGCATTTGCGTCCGCGTCACGGCGCGCGCGCGGTGGCCGCCGATGACAGCCGCGCGTGCGGATTCGCGGCCCCCGCCGCGCATCCCGCTCCGTGCTATCGCGCTGATCCTGGGTAGCGTGCTGTGCTTCACGCTGCTCGACACGACGGTCAAGTTCCTCACGCAGCTGTATCCGGTGCCGCTCCTCGTATGGGCACGTTGGGGCGTGCAGATGCTCGTGCTGCTGCTCTGGCTCGGCCCGACGATGGGGCGCGGGCTGCTGAAAACGGCGAGGCCGAAGCTGCAGCTGCTTCGCGGTGGCATCCTGCTCTGTTCGTCGGTCAGCTTCGTCACCGCGCTGAAGTACCTGCCGCTCGCGGAGGCCACCGCGATCAATTACTCGACACCGATCATGGTCGCGCTGATGGCGGCATGGATCCTGGATGAAAAGCTGACGCGAGCGCGGATCGGCTTCGTGCTGGCGGGCTTTGCCGGAATGCTGCTGATCGTGCGACCGGGTTCGATGATTCTCACCGGCGCGGCGTTGCTCGCGCTCGCCGCCGCGGGCTTCTACGCGACCTTCCAGATTCTGACCCGCAAGCTCGCCGGCGAAGACCCGCGCGTCACGCTGTTCTACCCGGCGCTGATCGGCACGGTGGCGATGACGGCGGTCGTTCCGTGGATGGAAATGCCGGCGCAGATGCCGTGGCCGCATCTGGTGCTGATTTTGGTCGGCGGCCTGCTCGGCACCCTCGGCCATTTCCTGTTCATCCTCGCCTTCCGCCGCGCGCCGGCCTCCGGACTCGCGCCGTTTACGTATATGCAGATCGTCTGGGCGACGTTGATCGGCTGGTTGGTGTTCGGCCAGTTTCCCGATCCGTTCACGCTCGCCGGAATGGGGGTTATCGCCGGCAGCGGACTCCTCATCGCCTTGCACGAGCGGCGACGCGCGCAGCCCCCGACGCAGGATCCGACCGCCATCGACTGACGATGGCGGCGCCGCTCGAGCCTCCCGGCGACGCCGAACACTGAGTTAGAATTGGTCAGACCATCCGACCAAATTCGGGGCGCGACCAATCCGGGGCGCCCGCCCCGTCATTTCGCAGAGGACACATGAACGCAACCGCGAAACCGCGCATCGGCTTCATCGGCCTGGGGCTCATGGGGCACGGGATAGCGAAAAACCTCGTCACCAAGGGCTTTCCCCTCACGGTGCGCGTGAACCGAAACCGCAAGCCCCTCGAGGACATCCTGGCGGCGGGGGCGAAGGAGGTTGCGACCAACGCCGACGTCGCGCGCAATTCCGACATCGTCTTCCTGTGCGTCACCGGCGCGCCGCAGGTCGAGGAGATCGTGCACGGCAAGGACGGCCTCGCGAGCGCGGCGCGCAAGGGCCTGGTCATCGTCGACACGTCGACCTCCGAACCCGCGACGACGGCAAAGATGCGCGACTTGCTTGCCCCGCAAGGCGTGCTGTTCGTCGACGCGCCGCTGGCGCGCACGCCGCTGGAGGCGGAAGCGGGCCGGCTCAACATCATGGTGGGTGCGGACGACGCGACGTTCGCGGCGCTCAAACCCGTCCTGCAGGCGTTCTGCGAGAACATCATCCACGCCGGCCCGGCCGGCCACGGGCTGATGATCAAGCTCATCAACAATTTCATCGCGCAGGCGATTGCTACCGCCACCGCGGAGGCCTGCGCCGCCGCGGCGAAGTCCGGGGTGTCGATCAAGAAGCTGCACGAAGTCATCTCCGCCGGTGCCGTGAATTCCGGCATTTTCCAGATGATGGTCGGCAAGATGCTCGAAAGCAACGGCGACCTGACCGGCCTCAAGTTCACGCTGGTCAACGCGATGAAGGACTTGCGCTATTACACGCACTTCGCCGAATCGCTGCCGGTGCCGGCAATCATCGGCGAGGCCGTCCATCAGAGCCTCGTCAATGCGAATCTGCTGGGCTTCGGCGACAAGTACGTGGCGTCGCTGATCGAGGCGCAGGAGAAGCTCGCCGGCGTGAAGATCGTGCCGCGCAGCTGAGCCGTCGGGGCCGCGAACGCGCGCCATCGCGCCGATGAACCTGATCGTCCTCGGCGGCACGCGCTTCCTCGGCCGCCATTTCGTCGAGGCGGCGCTTGCGCGCGGGCATGCCGTGACGATCTTCACGCGCGGGCGGATCGCCGTCCCATGGATGGGCGGCGTGCGGCACCTTGTCGGCGACCGCGATCCGGCCACAGCACCCGGTCTCGCGGCGCTGGCCGACGGATCGTGGGATGCCGCGATCGACTGCTCCGGCTACGTGCCGCGCTGCGTGCGGGCGTCGGCGCAGATGCTGGCCGGACATGCGGGGCGGTACCTGTTCGTCTCGTCGATGTCGGCGTACGCGGAGCCCGTCGTCGCCCGAAGCGATGAGTCGGAACCGGTGGCGACACTCGACGATCCCGCGTCGGAGGACGTGACGGCGCACTACGGCGCGCTGAAGGCCGCCTGCGAACGCGAGGTCGTCGCCGCGTTCGGCGCCGAGCGTGCCACGATCATACGGCCCGGTCTCATCGTCGGTCCGCACGATTCCACCGATCGTTTCGGCTACTGGGTCGCCCGCTTCGCCGCGCCGGCCCTCCTGGGCGATCGCGGCGAGGAGATCGTCGTGCCCGCGCCGCCCGAGCGGCCGATCCAGTTCATCGACGCGCGTGATCTCGCCGTGTGGATGGTCGTGCTGGTCGAACGGCGGATGGCCGGCGTCTACAACGCGTGCAGCGAAGCGGGGCAATGGACGATGGGCGATCTGGTCGACGCACTGATGGACTCCGCGCAACGCCGCGGACGGGTTCCACGCCCGGTCTGGATCGACGAGGCCGCGCTGCTCGCCGCCGGCGTCGCACCGTGGACAGGGTTGCCGCTGTGGATCCCGGGTAACGATCCGGCGATGGCGGGCTTTCTCGAAATCGGCTGCCGCCGCGCGCACCGGGCGGGGCTCGCCCTACGGCCGCTCGCGGCGACCGTAGCCGACACTCTCCAATGGCTGCTCGCGCGCGACAACGCGGGTGCGTGGCAGAAGGCGCTGACCGCCCGGGAGGAGCGCTCGCTCGTCGCCGGCCGTTGACTGCGCCCTCGCGGAGCGGCGATTTGCGCTGGCGCAAGGTCCGCCACGGCCGCCGCCTT
>JAAFGU010000168.1 GCA_010365205.1 Aromatoleum sp.
CGGCCGCCGTCGGCCTGCGGGTGGAAGCCGTCCGCGTCCGGCGCGCGCGGCGCGCAACCGTCACCGGTCATCTCGCCTTGCCTCCCTTGTTGCGGTCGGCGAGCGTCTTGATCAAGCCGTCAACGCCGCCGGTCTTGATCTGTTCGTTGAATTCGTCGCGGTAGTTGGTGACGAGCGACACGCCGCCGACGATCACATCGTAGGCCTTCCAGCCCTCGGGCAGCTTCTCCATGCTGTAGTCGATCTGCACCGGCGAGCCGCCCGCCTTCATCACAGCGGTTCGCACGGTGACCTCGGTGTCGGCAGCGCCCATCCGCAGGGGCTTGTAGTCGATCGTCTCGTTCCGGTACTGATTGAGCGCACCCGAATACGTGCGCACCAGCAGCGTGCGAAATTCGTCGACCAGCCGCTTTTGCTGGTCGGGGCTCGCCGCGCGCCAGTTGCGGCCCATCGCCAGCGCCGTCATCCGCTGAAAGTCGAAGTTCGGCAGCAGCCTGGATTCGACAACCTCGCGGATCCGCGCCTCATTCCCCGCCTGCACCAGCGGATCGCTCTTGATGATCTGCAGGACTTCCTGCGACGCGCGTTTGACCAGCGCGTCGGGTGCTTCCTGCGCGAGCGCGGGCGCGGCGGCCAGCGCCAGCGCCCAGACCGCGGTGCGGCCCAATCGACTCAATCCAGTCATCACTCTTCCTCTTTTTCGGGCGGCAGCTTGCCGTCGTTGACCAGGTATTCGCGCCGCTGCAGGTACGCGCGGCGGATGAACGTGTAGCGGTCCAGCGCCGCCTTGTCGACCATCGACGACGCGTCGAGCGCCTGCGCGCGCTGGTCGACGGCGCCGACGCCATAGATCACGTTGCGCCAGCGCACGTCCGACACGTAGCCGACCGGCCCCAGGTACGAGCGGATGACCGTACCGGTGCCGTCGCGGACCGTTGACGGACCGAACAACGGGACGAACAGGTACGGTCCCTGCCGAAAGCCCCAGACGCCGAACGTCTGTCCGAAGTCCTCGTTGCCACGCTCGATACCGGCATCACTCGCGATGTCGATGAGTCCGCCGAAGCCGAATCCGGTATTGATCAGTACGCGGCCGAAATCGTTCCCCGCCTTCTCCGGCTTGCCCTGCAACAGGCCATTGATACCGGAGAACAGGTCATCGATATTATTGAACACGTTCGAGATCGCCAGACGCAGCACACGCGGCGTGTAGTCGACATAGGCCTGGACGGCCGGTCGCACGACATTGGCGTCGATCGGCTCGTGGATCGCGTACATCGCGCGGTTGAACGGTTCGAATGGGTCGCTTTTCGTCGGGCCCATCGCGCACCCCGTCAGCAGCGTCGCGGCCGCCGCGAATGCGATGGCCCGGATCCGTGTCTTCATTTGCCGCTCCCTTCGCTCGCCTTGCTGAACAGAAATTGGCTGATCAGCTTTTCCAGCACGACGCCGGACTGCGTCTTGGCGATCTTACCGCCGTCGCCGAGCATCTTGGTGTCGCCGCCGGCGTCCAGCCCGATGTACACCTCCCCCAGCAGACCCGAGGTGAGGATCGACGCGATCGTGTCCGCAGTGAACTCGTACCCGCGCTCGATGCGCATCGCGACCACCGCCTGGTAGCTCTGCGGGTCGAGCTTGATCCCCTCGACCCGGCCGACGACGACGCCGGCGGCCTTCACCGGCGCCCGCAGCTTGAGGCCGCCGATGTTGTCGAAGTGCGCTTCCAGGCGGTAGGCCGGCGTCGAGCCGATCGAGGTGAGATTACCGACCTTCAGCGCGAGGAAGACGATCGCCCCGATGCCGATGGTGACGAAAATTCCGACCCAGAGATCGATGGTGGAACGGTTCATGCACCAACTCCCCTGAACATGAAAACGGTAAGGACGAAGTCGAGCGCCAGGATGGCGAGCGAGCTGGCGACGACGGTCCGCGTGGTTGCCATCGACACGCCCTCGGCGGTGGGCTTCGCATCGTACCCTTCGAATACCGCAATCAGACTGACGGCGGCGCCGAAGACGAAGCTCTTGATTATGCCGTTGATGATGTCCTGGCGGAAGTCGACGGCGGACTGCATGTTGCCCCAGAACGCGCCGGAGTCGATGTCGATGAGCTTCACGCCGACGATGTACGCGCCGAAGATACCGAGCGCGGAGAATAGCGCCGCCAGCAGCGGCATGGAGACGACGCCGCCCCAGAACCGGGGCGCGACGACGCGGGCCAGCGGGTCCACCGCCATCATTTCCATCGCCGACAACTGCTCGGTCGCTTTCATCAGCCCGATCTCCGCAGTGATCGCGCTGCCCGCGCGGCTGGCGAAAAGCAGACCCGCGACGACCGGCCCGAGTTCCCGCACCAGCGACAGCGCGACCAGCACGCCGAGCGACTCGTCGGCGCCGTAGCGCTGCAACACATCGTAACCCTGAAGTGCGAGCACCATCCCGACGAAGAGCCCGGAGACGAGGATGATCACCAGCGACATCACGCCGGAGAAATAGATCTCGCGCAGCGTCAGGTGAATCCGCTGGAACGCCGCCGGCGAATGCGCGATCACGGCGACGAAAAAGCGCGCCGCGTAACCCAGCCGCGCGATGAACTCCACCGTACTGGCGCCGAGGCGGCGCAGCACGTAGGCAACCCCGGCGAAACGGGCGCTACGCATCGGCGAGCAGCGCCTTGCCGTACGGCGGTGCGGGGTAATGGAACGGCACCGGACCGTCGGGCTCGCCGTCGACGAACTGGCGGACGTAGGCGTCGTCGGAGGCGCGCACTTCCTTCGGCGTGCCTTGGGCGACGATCCGGCCTTCGGAGACGAAATACAGGTAATCGACGATCTTGAGCGACTCGTACACGTCGTGGGTAACGACGACCGACGTGATGCCGAGCGCGTCGTTGAGCTTGCGGATCAGCTGGCCAACCACGCCGAGCGATATCGGGTCGAGGCCGGCGAACGGCTCGTCGTACATCACCAGCATCGGATCGAGTGCGATGGCGCGCGCCAGCGCCACGCGCCGGGCCATGCCGCCCGAGAGTTCGGCCGGCTTCAATTGCGCCGCACCGCGGAGGCCAACGGCGTGAAGCTTCATCAGCACCAGGTCGCGGATAAGCTCTTCCGGCAGGTCGGTATGCTCGCGCATGGCAAATGCCACGTTTTCATACACCGACATGTCGGTGAACAATGCGCCGAACTGGAACAGCATGCCTACCCGGCGGCGCATCTGGAACAGCGCGTCGCGGTCGAGGTCGGGCACCGACTGGCCGGCAACGGTCACGCGACCGGACCGGGGTTTCAATTGCCCGCCGATGAGCCGGAGGATCGTCGTCTTGCCGCAGCCCGAGCCGCCCATGATCGCGACGACCTTGCCGCGGGGGATGGTCATCGTGATGCCCTTGAGCACCGGTCGTCGCCGGTCGTAGCCGAACGTGACGTCGGCCAGTTCGACCGCGATCTCGGGAGAGGAGGCAAAGGGCGCCGTGGCGGCCTGGGCAGCGGAATTGCTCACGCGGAGGGAAGCCTCGAGACAAAGGGAGCGATTGTAGCCCGGTCACCCCGGCCGTTACAATGACCCGCGGTCAGTTATTGGGGTTGGTCGGCGTCGACGAGTTGCGCAGCCAGGTCTTTTTTTCTCCGTTCAGCAGAATTCTTTCGGCCGCCGCAAGCTCTCCGGAGCGTCCGAGCAGCACCACCACATCGCCCTGTTCGAACACCCAATCGGGCGCCGGTCGCTGTGGCCGCGCGCCCCGCCGGCGCACGCCGGTGACTTCGACCATGCCGTCGAGCCCGAGTTCGGCGAGCGGCCGTCCTATCGCGTCCGCGCGGTCGGGCAACAGTAACGAATGCAGCCGCGGCTGAAGATTGTCGGCAGCATCGGCGGCATCGGTGATACCATGAAAGAACCCGCGAAACAGGCTGTAACGCTCCTCGCGAATCGTTCGAATCCGCTTGAGCACGCGATTCAGCGGAATGCCGAGCAGCAGCAATGAATGCGTCGCCAGCATCAGGCTGCCTTCGAGCACCTCGGGCACGACCTCTGCGGCACCCGCGTTCAGCAGCGTGTCGAGTTCGCTGTCGTCGAGCGTGCGCACGATCACCGGGAGCTCCGGCCGAGCCGCATGCACGTGATGCAGGATTTTCATCGCCACGGGGATGTCGGCGAACGTGATCACGACCGCCCGCGCCTTCGCGAGGCCGGCGGCGTACAGCGCCTCCTTGCGCCCGGCGTCGCCATAGACGACGTTGCCGCCGTCTCCCGCAGCCTCGCGCACGCGCTCCGGGTCCGCGTCGAGTGCGAGATAGGGAATCTCCTCGGCCCCTAGCAGGCGGGCCAGGTTCTGCCCGCTGCGTCCGTAACCGCAGATGACGACGTGATCCTGCCGCGCCATGGTGTTGGCCGCGATCTGGGTCACCTGCGCCGCCTGCGCCAGCCAGTCGTTGGCGGTCAGCTTGCGCACGATCGGCTCGGCGAAATGGATGATGACCGGCGCGAGCAGCATCGACAGCACCATCGCCGCCAGCACCGCCTGCGTCAGCGGTGGCGACAGAAGCTTGTTGTCGACGGCGATCGCCAGCATGACCAGCGCGAACTCGCCGGCCTGAGCAAGGTAGAAACCGGTGCGCAGCGACGAGCCGAAGGTCGCGCCGAACGCGCGGGACAGCACGACGATCAACACCAGCTTGGCGACGACCGGTCCGATCAGCAGCACCAGCACGTAGCCCCATTGCGCGGCCACCTCGCGCAGGTCGAGCGCCATGCCGACCGTGACGAAGAACAGGCCCAGCAGAACGTCGCGGAAGGGCTTGATGTCTGCCTCCACCTCGTAGCGGAACTCGGTCTCGGCGATCAGCATCCCGGCGAGGAAGGCGCCCAGCGCCAGTGACAGACCCGCCAGCTCGGTCAGCGTGGCGAGCCCGAGCGTGACCAGCAACAGATTCAGCATGAAAAGCTCGGAGCTTCGCTGCCGCGCGACCACGGTGAACCACAGGTGCATCGGCTTCTGACCGGCGAAAAGGATGAGCGCCAGCGCCACGACGGCCTTCAGCGCCGCGACGGCGAGTTCGCCC
Source organism: Aromatoleum sp. (assembly GCA_010365205.1). Lineage (GTDB taxonomy): Bacteria > Pseudomonadota > Gammaproteobacteria > Burkholderiales > Casimicrobiaceae > CAIWHR01. The sequence goes on from JAAFGU010000168.1 coordinate 5,060, forward strand.
ATCAATTCGCCGCCGCCCTTGCCGAGCGATGGCAGCACGATCAGGAACGCGACCACCGCGAGGTCCTGGAAGAGCAGGATGCCCATGATGTCGCGGCCATGCGGCGTGGCAAGCTCCATCCGTTCGGCGAGCATCTTCGACACGATCGCCGTCGAGCTCATCGCGAGCATCCCGCCGAGCGCGAACCCCGCCGTCCAGCCGTAACCGAAAACGCGCAGCACGATCATCGCCATCAGCGTGGTGATGGCGACCTGAGCCAGGCCCAACCCGAACACGGCGCGGCGCATCGCATTCAGCTGGGGAAGGCTGAACTCGAGGCCGATCGAAAACATCAGGAACACGATGCCGAATTCGGCGAGGTCGCGTACGTCGGCGGTGTCGGGCACCAGCGCGAACGCGTGGGGGCCGACCGAGATGCCGACGATCAGGTAGCCCAGGATGGGCGGCAGCCGCAACAGCCGGCAGATCACAACGACCACGACCGAGGCGCCGAGCAGGACCAGGATCAGTTGCAGCGTCGGCGTCATGGAAAGACGGTCGGCAATTCGTCCAGTGCGGGCGAAGACCTGCCGAATGTAGCATGGAAAATCGGCCCGCTGGCTCGGCCGGCCGCGTGCCGCGAACGGACGAGGGCCTCGGTTATACTCCAACGCATGAGCGCTCCCCTCTCCCGGCCCGCCCCGGCCGCAGGCGTGGA
>JAAFGU010000169.1 GCA_010365205.1 Aromatoleum sp.
ACGCCCGACGGCGCGTCGAGGCCCGCTACTCGCACGCCGCCGGGGAGCACGCGATTCGCGACGCGTTCGCGGCCGTCACGCTGTAGTTGCCCCACCCGCTATTGGTGGTGCGCGGTCGTGGCGCTCCGGATGAGCCTGCCCGGTGATCGGCCTGAACGAGGCCGCCGCCTCGCTCGCGGCAGCAACCGCTACGTTTCGCCGCTGCCGACGACTCCGAGTGATTCGAACCGCGTTGCGAGCGAAATCCGTCGGATCAACCGCTTTGCCCGTGCGGCTGCCCATGAGTCTTCGCCACCCGATCGCCGCTCTCCACACTTTGACCCAGAACCTCCGTCATCAACGCGGGGAGCCTTCCCTGCGTCAGTGCCCAAGCGAGAACCGTATGTTCCGCGCAGTTCTCCACTTCCGACAAGCGCGACGGGACGAGCTTCGCGAGAGCGTTGGCGGCCGCCGCATCGCCCCTGTTGTCGGCGCCATAGACCAAAACCAGTTCGGGAAACGGACGCTGTCTCGACGCGAGCAACGCCGCGTAGGGTTCAGCATTTACTCCGGAGTCTGGGAGCTTGGAAGCGAAATCGTGAAAATCCCGCCCGCAGACCGAGACGCCTCTGTCGAAGCCGAGCGCGATCGACGCCAGCACCGCGGGTATCCCCCCTCCACTGGTTCCGAGCGCGATGGCATTTCGATACCAGCGCGGGTCGACGTGCCGCGGCAGATTGGCGAGGACGTCGAAGAAAGTTCCGCCCAGCCCCGGAATTCCAAGGGCGAATCGGGTCCTCGAGAAATCGCGCAGGACGATGACGTCGTACGCCGCCGGGTTCAGGCAATCGAGCAACCACGGCATGGGCAACATCAGGCGGTGAAAGTGACCGGCAAACCCTATGATCAGCGACTTCCTTGCGGTCGATCCGACGTCGGCCGTGTACAGGGTCATGCCCTTGAAGATTCCCCTCCGCTGGAACTCGACAGGTCGAGCGTTGCCGATCGGGAAAAAGCCCTCGAGCCGCGCGGCCCAACGGCGGCTGGGTGAATCCAGGGGCTCGCAAGCGGCTGCGACGCGCAGATGCCGCGCTTCCGCGGGCGTCAGGTAGTTCTCGAGGGCGATCTGGAGCTTGTTGAGCTGATTCTCGGTACGACAGCGACTGATGCGCCGCCGATAGAGTTGGTACAGCCGGTCGATTTGCTTCGACATGGGCGTACTCTGGCGCAACGCGCGCGCTCAAGTCAACTGCAAGCACACGCTCATCCGCCTATTGTGGCGCCGACTTCAGCTTTTCCAGAATGCAACGTTCGATGGCATCCGTCGAAGCGAGCTCCGCGAGTTGGGTCGGCAGCAACGTTACCCTCGTGGAAAGCTCGATGGCGATACAGAATTCCATCCTGGCCAGGCTGTCGATGCCGAGGTCCGCCAGCTCGATGTTCATGCCATCCGCCAAATAGGATCGGCTCATTTGTTCGTCGAACGCGCCCGGTGCGGCAACCTTCAATGCTTCGAAAAGGGCCAGACGAAGTTGCGCGCCTTCCATTGGCCGCCCGGTCAGCTGCCCGGCACCACAAGGCCGATCAACTCACGTTTCATGATCTTGCCTGTGGTGTTTCTCGGGAGTGCGTCCAGCACGATTATCTTTCGCGGCGCACGCACGCCCAGACGCTCGCGCACCCAGGCCATCAGCTCGTCAACGCCGACCTTCGCCGGATGATGCAGCTCGACTGCCGCCACGGGTATGTCGCCGTGAACGGTCGATGAAATGGCGAAGGCGGCAGCGGCCCTGACCGCCGGATGCTCTTCGAGCACCCGCTCGATTTCAGCGGGAAAGATCTTGATGCTGTGCAGATTCATCATGTCGTCGGTGCGGCCGTGAATGCACAGCGCCCCTCCGCGGGTCAAGGCGCCGGCATCCCCCGGATAGAACCAGCCATCCTTGAAGTGACGAGACGTGGCGACGGGGTCCTGATAGTACCCGCGAATCATGCCCTCTGAGCGAACCCGTACCTCGCCGGGCTCGCCGGCCGGAACCCGTCGGCCTTCGCGGTCGACGATCTCGAGCGCGATCCATGGAACCGGACGGCCCACCGTTTCGGGAGCTTCATCGCGATTGTCAGGGTAAGTGCTGGTGATTCGCCCGATTTCCCGGGCGCCGTAGTTGACGAACAAACGTGCGCCGACCACTGTCTCGAACGCGTGACGCAGCTTTGCAGAGACTCGGGAACCGCTGACAAATACTCTCGTGCGGGCCGGCAAACGGCCGTGGACGGAACAATCGACAACAATGTCCGATGCCTGCAACACGCTCAGTTCCAGCCACGTCACATCGAGGCTTGCACAAAGCTCTTGCGCAGACAGTGGCGGCGAAGACAACGGCGACCGCAGAACGGACGTCAGCCCGAGGTAGAGACTATAGAGCCGCCGGGTCTTTGCCGGGTAATCCTCCACGGGGACAAGCATCAATGTCCTGTCCACCGACGTCAGCGCCTGGGCTTGACTCATTCGTTCGGCGCGCCGCGACATCGCACGCTGGCTGAGCGCGATGACCTTGGGTTGCCCGGTCGTGCCGGAGCTCGTAAAGTAAATCGCCGGCGCATCCGGATCGGCCGCGACAGCGGCGCGGGGATTGTCATGGGTCGCCGCGGCAAGGATTTCGGGGGTCAACCACAATGCCTCCCGCCCGGGCAGAACGTGCCGTGGGTCGGTCACGATGGTGCGAACCACCGAGAGCCTGTCCGCCAGATGCAGCCTCATGGCGAGAGGATCGTGAGTCGCGAGGCACACCTGCGGAATGCCGAGATGCAACAACGCCAGCGTCACCACCAAGTGAGTGAACTCATCGCCAATGGTGATACCTACAACTTCTGATCGCGTGCATCCTTCGCGGACCATCCAGCCCGCGCAAGTCTGTACCCGGCCGAGCAATTCGGCATAACTCGACTCGCGCCCCGGCATCGCAATTGCGAGCGAGGCCCGCGGGTCCATGGCATGTTGAATGAGCCTTTCGCCGAAGAGTGTCTGCATGGTCGCGTGGATTTTTTGTCTGAAGGCTGCGCGATTTCGACTGCGTTCTTCCTGATCATCGCGGCCCATCCGCCGATTTCGGCAATCTGAACCAACATTCTAGCCGTACAACGAGCGCGATCGACGCGCCCGCGCGCTATCCCGGCCCGGTGAACGAGGCGTTCCGGCGACCGACGGGCGTCGCGCGCGCCCCACGCTCGCATTGACGTTCCGGCGCTGGAGCCGCCACAATGCCGCGCATGTCGGAACGCCCATGACCTGGTCCATCGTCGCCCGCGATCCCGACAGCGGCGCCTTCGGCGTGGCGATCGCCACCCGTTTTTTTGCCGTGGGCGCACTGTGCCCGCACGCCGAAGGCGGCGTCGGCGCGCTGGCGACGCAGGCGCTGATCAATCCGACTTACGGACCGCGCGGCTTGCGCCTCCTGCGCGAAGGCGTGCCGGCGCAAGCGGTCGTCGACATCCTGACCGCCTCCGACGCCGGGCGCGAAGCGCGCCAATTGCACGTGCAGGACGCCGCCGGGAGAATCGCCGCTCGTACCGGCTCGGCGTGTATCCCCTGGTGCGGGCACATCATCGGCGCCGGTTTCTCCGTCGCCGGCAACATGCTCGCGGGAGCGCAGGTGATCGACGACACTGCCGGCGCGTACCAAGCGCATGCCGCGTTACCTTTTCCGCAGCGGCTGATCCGCGCGCTGCAGGCCGGCGAAGCGGCCGGCGGCGACAAGCGCGGCAAGCAGTCGGCCGCCCTCGTGATCTACACCCACGAGGAATATCCGGCGCTCGATCTACGCGTCGACGATCATGCCGATCCGCTCACCGAACTCGCCCGGCTCGAGGTCGTGAGCCGCGAGCGCTTCGTGCATTTCGCGCGCTTCTTCGCCACTCGCGCGCATCCGGCCGGCGTCTTCGATCGCGCGGTGATCGACGACGCCATCGCCCGCGCGACGGCCGGGAGCGCGAAGTGAGCGCGGCGACGGACGCCGGCGCCGCCGCGACGGCGCTGCTTGCGGTTGCCGATCTCACCGTCACCTTCCGCACCGACCAGGGTCTCGCCCGTGCGGTCGACGGGATCTCGTTCGAACTTCACGCCGGCGAGACATTGGGAATCGTCGGCGAATCGGGTTGCGGCAAGAGCGTCACCGCGCTGGCGGTGATGGGTTTGATTCCGTCCCCGCCCGGCACCGTGACCGGGCGCGTCGCATTCGAAGGACGCAATCTCGTCGGCGTTGCTCCGCGCGCGCTCGCCGATCTGCGCGGCAACCGGATGGCGATGATCTTCCAGGAGCCGATGACGGCGCTCAATCCCGCGTTCACCGTCGGCGATCAGCTGACCGAAGTGCTGCTGCGCCATCGGCGGACCGATCGTCGGGCGGCGCGTGCCGCCGCCATCGCGATGCTGGAGCGCGTGCGCATCCCGGCGGCCGAGGCTCGCTTCGACGATTATCCGCACCGGCTGTCCGGCGGCATGCGCCAGCGCGTGATGATTGCGATGGCGCTCCTCTGCGCGCCGGCGCTCCTGGTCGCCGACGAACCGACCACCGCGCTCGACGTCACGATCCAGGCACAGGTGCTCGATCTCATGCGTGCGCTGCGCGCGGAAATGCGCACGGCGATCATGCTGATCACCCACGATCTGGGCGTCGTCGCGGAGATGGCCGACCGGGTCATCGTGATGTACGCCGGACAGATCGTCGAGGAAGCGAGCGTCGCGGCGCTGTTCGAAGCGCCGCAGCACCCCTACACCGTCGGCCTGCTGGGAGCGATTCCGGCGCTCGGAACGCGAAAGGGAAGACTGACCGCGATCGACGGTCTGGTGCCCAGCGCGACCGTGATGGCGGAAGGCTGCCGCTTCGCGCCGAGGTGCCCGTTCGCCGACGCGCGCTGTCGGCGCGAGGCGCCGCCGCTGATCTGGCTCGAACTCGGGCACGCGTCACGCTGCTGGAAAGCTCCGCTCGAGCATCAGTTGGCGGCAGCATGAACGCCTCGACGAAGGCACGTTGATGCCGCCCATCCTGGAAGCGGTCGATCTGGTCAAGCATTTTCCCGTTGCCACGGGCCTGTTCGGCCGCAGCGACGCCACGGTGAAGGCGGTCGACGGCATATCGTTCGCGGTGAATCCGGGCGAAACCTTCGCCATCGTCGGCGAATCCGGCTGCGGCAAGTCCACCGCCGCGCGCGTCATGCTGCGCCTGATCGAGCCGACCGCCGGCGCGATCCGGTTCGAGGGCCGCGACATCGCCGAACTCGCCCCGGCCGCGATGCGTGCACTGCGTGGCCGCCTGCAGATCGTGTTCCAGGATCCCTACGGTTCGCTCAATCCGCGGATGACCGTCGGGCAGATGCTGGCCGAACCTCTGGCGCTGCACCAGGTCGTGCCGCCGAACGAGCGTTCCGCGCGGGTTGCCGAACTGCTGTCAATCGTCGGGCTGCGGCCGGAATCGGGGCAGCGCTATCCGCACGAATTCTCCGGCGGGCAGCGACAGCGGCTCGCCGTGGCGCGAGCGCTCGCCGCCGGCCCGAAGCTGATCGTCTGCGACGAGCCCGTCTCCGCGCTCGACGTCTCGATCCAGGCGCAGATTCTCAATCTGCTGGCCGACCTGCAGCAGCGCTTCGGCCTTGCTTACGTGTTCATCTCGCACGACCTCGCGGTCGTCCGGCACATCGCCACCGCCATCGGCGTGATGTATCTCGGCCGTTTTGTCGAAACTGCGCCGGCGGAGATCCTGTTCGAGCATC
>JAAFGU010000170.1 GCA_010365205.1 Aromatoleum sp.
CGACGCGACCAGCAGCGCCGCGCCGGCATGCACGGCGCGCGCGGCGCGTGCGTCGCCGACGACGACCGGCAACATCGGCACACCCGCGGCTTCGTAATCGTGACGAAATGCAATCGCGAGGCTCCAGAAATGCGGTGGCGTCCATAGGAACAGCACGACCGCGAAGGCGAGCGGCAACGGCTCGAGAACTCCGCCCGGCGCAACGGCCGCGGCACCGGCCAACACGGCAAAGCTGCCCGCCAGCCCGCCGATGACGATGTTCCACCACGTGCGGCGCTTCAGCCAGACCGTGTAGACGACACCATAGGTGAATGCGCCCAGAAACGTGTACAACGCGGTGCTCGTGTTGAACGCGACGCCGGCGAGCGCGACGCCGAGGAGGCCGATGCCGAGGATCGCGGCGAGCCAGCGAGGTCCGGCGACCAGACGCCCGGTAACGAACGCGCGGCGACACGTGCGGCCCATGCGCGCATCGAGATCGCGCTCGACATACTGGTTGAACGCACCGGCCGCGGCAGAGGCCAGCGTCACCGCCAGCGCGAGCAGCAGAAAGCCCGATGCGGAGACGGCCGGCCCGGGCGTCACGGCGGCCCCGGCAACGGCGGTGAAGCCGATGACGAGGCCAATCCGCAGCTTGAACAGATCGAAGAACAGCCGCGTCTGCGCACGGAACGGAATCTGGTTTGCGCGCGGCAAGCGTGCGTCGGTTCCCGGGGTCATGGATGCCTCGATTCGTGCCCGTCGCGGCGGTGACTCGCGCGATCGCCGGGAGGCCCCCGGCGGCCGGCGCGCGCCTCCCCACTCATTATGAGAGCGGCCACACGGTCGATAGATACTTCCAGTTGACGAAGTAGTAAAGGACGAACGCGACAAGGAACACCATGGCGAGCACAAAGGTGCCCGGCGCGGCGAATCCGGCCGTCCCGATGTTGGTGCCATGCGTCTCGAATGCGACTTCGACGGGTCGTGTCGTGGGCGCGACGCCGTCCTTCGCCCTGACGTACGCGAATCCCGGCGTCTCTATCTTCTTGCCAAGGAACACGCTGCCGACGGTGATGAGAAGGTACATGGCGCCACCGACGATCGCCGCGAGGCCGCATATCGCCATCAGCGCCATCATCAGGTACGCCATACCCGGGAACTCGTAACCCAGCGGGTTGCCGGCGAAGCTCATGTCCCAGTGGCGGCGGGGCACGCCAAGCGTGCCGGCACCCATCATGAACAGCGAGAAGCCGCACATGCCCAGACCGAACACATAGGGCTGCCACTTGGCCAGTCCCGGGAACATCAACTCGCGCCGGAACAGCGTCGGAATCAGGAAGTACGTGAGCCCCATGAACGCCAGCGTGGTGCCGATGACGACCGTCGCGTGGAAGTGGCCCGGCACGTAGATCGTGTTATGGATGATGAGGTTCAACTGCTCGGTGCCCATCATGACGCCGGAGATTCCACCCAGGAAGCCGAAGCCGATCAGCGAAATGAACAGCGCCGAAAAGCACGGGTTGCCCCACGGCGCCCTGCGCAGCCATTCGAACAGGCCGTTGTTGAAGCCTTTCTCGCGTTGCGCCACCTCGATCGAGCCGGGGACGGTGAGGCCGTGAACCATCGACGCCAGCACCGCGAGGTACATCGCGTAGCTGGTGTTGAAGATCTTCCAGTTCGACGTGAGGCCGGGGTCGGCCAACAGGTGGTGCGCCGAGGCAAGCTGCAGGAATAAAATGTAAAGCAGGAACGCGGTGCGCGACACCTTTTCCGACATCGGCTTCGCGTTGAACACGATCGCCGCAATCGCGTACCAGACCGAGACGTGAGCGGCGACGTTGACCTGCTGCGCGCTGTGGCCGAAAGCCCACCACACGGTCCGGTACATCAGCGAGTCGATGTGATCGACCAGCCCGACCGACCACAGGAACGTCGGGATCAGGATAATGGCGCCCGACGCGATGGTGAAGACCGCGATGATGGCGGCGGTGACGGCGCCGAAGGTCACGAGAGGCACCGAACCCCGGTAGGTTTTCTCGTTCTTCGCCAGGACCAGCGTGCCGAAGAAAACGAAGCACCCGATCAGCGCGCCGACGGCGAACAGGATCAGACCCAGGTAGAAGGTCGGATGCGCGCCCATCGGCGCGTAGGACGTGAACATCACGCTCGAGTCGCCGCGGAAGACCGAGTAGTTGTTGATGAGCGCGCCGGCGACCATCAGCACGAAGGCCGTCCACGCCCAGCGCGGCGCCGCCAGCCGGCAGCGCAGCAGGGTCGAGGCGCAGAAGTACAGCACCGCGATCTCGAAGAAGATGATCCAGAATACGAGCATGTCGAGCCCGTGCACCGTCAGCACGAGGTAGAACCAGTCCGGTGGCAGCAGGTGCACGGCCTGCCAGCGCGTCAGTATGATTAGGAGCGCGAGGATGCCGCCGACCAGCAGCGACACGACGCCGGCGACTGCGTTCCAGCGGATCAGTTTCTCCGCCGGTTCGTGGTACGAGAGGCCCGTGGACGGGCAGATGCGGAACATCCGGTTAACGGCCATCGTCGTCCCCTTATTTCGGCTTCACGACGTACAGCCGGCTCGCCATCGTGTGATGGTTGATCCCGCAGTACTCGTTGCAGATAATCGAATAGGTGCCCGCCCTCGTCGGCGTCAGCGTGACGACGTGCTCGTAGTTCGGGTGCACCTCGATATTGATGTTTTCCGGCTGCAGCGAAAAGCCGTGGAGCCAATCCATCGACGACAGGTGCAGGCGATAGGTCTTGCCTTCCTCGAGTTCGAGCATCGGCCACCACTGCCACAGCCGCGCGATCAGGTAGACATCGCTGCCGGCGGGCGGATGCACCACCGGGATCTTCAGGTCGGTCTCTTCGCGCACCTTGTACTTGTCGACCATCGCCTGCGTCTTGCCGGAGAACATCTCCGGTGTCGTGCGATAGGCCTCGTTGGAGAGGTTCTGCTTACCGTAGACGTGCCAGTACGGCATCATGAAAAACATCACCAGGCACCAGACGAATGCGATGGCGATCCACGAGCCTTCGACGCGGTCCAGCGGCTGCTTCCACCACACCCGGTTTGCCGGGGATTGAATGGCGCTCATAGGTATACGCTCCGCAATGGCAGGATAGGCATGCGGCCTACTTCGCGATCGGGATGCCGACGATTTCCATCACGCCCCAGATGATGTAGAGCACCGTCGGCATCGCGATGCCGATGAACAGCAGCAGGAACGGGTTGTCGAGCAGCTGCTGCATCGCCGGAATCGGCTCGTCGGGTATGTCGTCTTCGGCAATCGGACTGGTGGTGTTCGCGTTGGCCATGGGGTTCGCTCCTGGTGTGGCCCTTCGTTGCCTGCCTTGAGGCCGGACGGGGGCGCGTTCCACGAAGTCCGACGCGTGGTGGTCGGCGCTCGACCCGCGCGCAGCTCTGCAAGATTTGCACGCGCAGTCCTTGCTTCGTTCGTGTGGCAGACTTTAAGGCGGCGACATTTTCGCCAACTTGATGCGCATCAAGAGAATCCGGTCTGCCGTGCGGACGCCATCGTGCTCGACGCGATTCAAGCCCTGTCCGCGACGGAAGCCCGAAGCCACGTGGCTGACGTCTGTGCAAGCGCACGGGATTGGCGGGACTTGATGCGCATCAAGGAGCGCAAACGCGGCCGTTCCAACAATGTGGCGATGAGCGCCACTGCATGTCGATCGTTATCGCGGATGAGGCACTGATGGGCCGGGAAATCGTACTCGATGTCCGCGGGATGGAGCCGCCGGAACCGCTCGAGCGCGTGCTCGAGACGGTGGACGGATTCGTTCCGGGTGACCGGCTGACCGTCATCATCGATTGCCACGCGGTGCCGCTGTTCCGGGTTCTCGAACGCAATGGATTTGCCTTTCGTGAGGAGCCAGGCGTCGAGTCACTGTACGAAATAACGATTTGGCGCAAGGATTGAATTGCATCCCGGCCCGACGGGTGGGAAGGTGAGCGGGGCGTCGATTGCGGGGCGGCCGAGTCTCGCCACCCCGATCAAGGAGAGTGGCGACGGTGCGGGGGAGGCGCGCGATCTCGACGAGAAGAATGCGTACGCGCTGTTCGCGGCGATTCTCGCGGGCGAATTTCCTGCGGCCGAGATTGGCGCGGTTTCGGGCGCGCTGCAGAGCAAGGGCGCTTCGCTCATCGAAATGCAAGGCTGCATGCGCGCGCTCTATGCCCACGTCGGCCGCCTCGAGGCGACGGCCGAACGTCCGCGCCCGGTCATCCTGCCGACCGGCGGCGGCGCGCGCCGCCAACCGAACCTGACTGCGCTGCTCGCGTTGCTGCTCAAGCGCTACGGTGTGCCCGTGCTCGTTCACGGCCTGGCTCGGGGCGAGGTCGACGTTGCGAGCGGCGCCACTCGCGACGGCGAGACCGATCCGGCGGCAAGCGCCGCAGGCTTCGGGCGCGTCACGACGCTGGAGATCCTGCTGGAACTGGGAATCGAGCCCGCGACAAGCCTCGCCGATGCGCAGGCCCGGCTGGCGCAGAACCAGATCGTCTACGCGCCCGCCGCGGTGCTGGCGCCGGGGCTGGTACCCCTGCTGGATGACCGTGCGCGGCCTCGAACACGGTCGTTCGCGCGTTCGCTGGTAAAACTGATCGATCCGTTCCGGGGAGACGGTTATCGCGTGGTCAGTGTGACGCATACCGGGCAGCTTCGGCGGATGCGCGACTTCCTCAGCGCGACGAACGCGGATGCGTTGCTGTTTCGCGGGACGGAAGGCGAGCCGTTCGCGAATCCGCTCCGGCAGACGCAGGTCGAGACGTTCGCCAAGGGCATCCGTTCGATCTGCGCCGAGAAGGAATCCTGCAGCCTGGTTGCGATCCCGCCGCTGCCGGCAACGATCGACGCATCCACCACCGCCGCCTGGATCGCGCAGGCGCTTGCGGGTGAAATGCCGGTGCCGGCGCCGATCATTGCCGAACTCGCGTGTTGCCTGCAAGGAGCGCGTCGCGCCATCGCCGTGGTCTGAAGCCGGCAGCGGTCGTCGTTGTCGCGCACGAGCCGCCGGGGGTGCGCGGTCAGCGCATCGTCATGCCGCCGTCGGCCGCGAGTATCTGCCCGGTAACGTAACTGGCTGCGTCGGAGGCGAGAAAGACGAACACCGGCGCGATCTCGTCCGGCTCCGCCCAGCGGCCGATCGGTATGCGATCGAGGTACTTGTCCTTGAAGCGCTCGTCGGTGCGGATCGTCTCGGTCATCGGTGTCGCGGCGCCGGGCGCTATCGCATTGGCGGTGATGCCGAACTTCGCGAGTTCCTTCGCGGCGGACATCGTGAACCCGACGATTCCCGCCTTGGCCGCGCTGTAGTTGATCTGGCCGATGGTGCCGAGGATTCCGGCGGCCGAGGTGACGTTGATGATGCGCCCGTAGCGCCGCTCCATCATCCCCGGCACCACGGCCTGCAGACAGTTGAAGCTGCCGGTCAGATGAACGGCGAGCACATCGTCCCACTGGGCCGCGGTCATGCGGTGCAGCATCGCCGGCCGGACGATGCCGGCGTTGTTGACGAGGATGTCGATCCGACCGAAGCGTTCGTTGGCGGCTGCGGCCATTGCATCGACCTGGTCGCGGCGCGAGACGTCGCAACCGATGCCGAGGGCCTCGGCGCCACCGGCACAGAGCGCGCTCGCCAGCGTCTGTGCACGGTCGAGGGCGAGATCGGCCACACACACGCGAGCGCCCGCGGCGGCGAAGGCGCGGGCGACCGCGGCACCGATTCCCTG
>JAAFGU010000171.1 GCA_010365205.1 Aromatoleum sp.
GCGCGTGCACGGGCGCGCGCATTGGCGAAAATCCGCCGCTACATTCCCTGCAGCAGCGCCCCGATCACGCCCCACGCGGCGCCGACCCACAACACGGCGAAGCCGATGAACGTGATGCCGAACCCGACGTCGCGCTTTGCGGCGGCCCGCGTGTAGCCGACCGCGTACACGATCCGCCCGACGATCCAGACGACACCGAACGCGGAGGCCCAGAGAGGGCTCAAGTAGATCGCGAACAGCCAGAGGGCCGGCAGGAATGCAACGAACTGTTCCATCGTGTTCATCTGGACGCGATAAATGCGTTCGAAATCGAGGTTGCCGGTGACGGCCGGCGCGTCGATCTTGTATTTGACGCGCGCGCGCCCCACATTGAATCCGATTACATAGTAGACAAGTACCGCGGCAAGGGTCACGAGGGCGGGCAGGGTCAGGCGCATCGGGATCTCCGTGGGTGGCGATGGGGGCGCTGGCAGACTCGACAGCGCCGCCCCCGAAGGCTAACGTGCCGCGTCCCTGTCCGCAATGTGAGTCGCACGCCGCCGCCGCCATTTTCCGCCATCGACATGATTCCCGAGACCGCGCCCAAACTCCCGCCCGCCACCGCGTTGCGGACGCTCGTCCGCGTCGGCCGTTTCCTCCGCCCGTATCGCCGGCAGGTCGTCTATGCGGCGATCGCGCTGGTCGTGGCCGCGGCGGCAGTGCTGACGGTCGGGCAGGGGCTCAAGGGCGTCATCGATCGCGGATTCGGGGCCGGCAACGGCGGCGAACTCGACCGCACGCTGGGGCTCATGCTCGGTGTCGTCTTCGTGATGGCGATCGCGACGTTCACCCGGTTCTATTTCGTCTCGTGGATCGGCGAGCGCGTGACGGCGGACCTGCGGCGCGCCGTGTTCGACCACCTGATGACGCTGCCGCCGGGTTACTTCGAGGTCACGCGCACCGGCGAGGTGATCTCGCGGCTGACCAACGACACGGCCATGCTGGAGACGGTGATCGGCTCCAGCGCGTCGATGGCGATCCGCAATCTGCTGCTGCTCGTCGGCGGGCTCGTGATGCTGGCGATCACCAGCGCCAAGCTGACCTTGCTCGTGTTGCTGGGCGTGCCGATCGTCGTCGTGCCGATCATCCTGTTCGGCCGTCGCGTGCGCAAGCTCGCGCGCGCCAGCCAGGACCGCGTCGGCGACGTCGGCGCCTATGTCGACGAGGCACTGCACGAAATTCGCACCGTGCAGGCCTACGGGCACGAGAGCGTGGATCGCGGCCGCTTCGGCGAACGGGTCGAGGCGGCGTTCGACACGGCCAGGCAGCGGATCCTGCAGCGTGCGCTGCTCGTCGCGGCGGTGATTCTGCTCGTCTTCGGCGCCGTCGGCGTCATCCTCTGGATCGGCGGACACGACGTCGTCGCGGGGCGGATCAGCGGCGGAGAGCTGTCGGCGTTCGTGTTCTACGCGGTGATCGTGGCGAGCGCGGTCGGCACGATCAGCGAAGTCGTCGGCGACCTGCAGCGTGCCGCGGGTGCGACCGAGCGCCTCTTCGAGCTCCTCGCCGTCGAGCCGACGATCCGCGCGCCCGAGAACCCGGTCGCGCTGCCCGTCCCCGCTCGCGGAACCGTCGTCTTCGATGAGGTTTCGTTTCGCTACCCGTCGAGGCCCGACACGCCGGCGCTCGACGCGTTCACGCTGGACGTGAAGGCCGGCGAGAAGGTCGCGCTGGTGGGACCCTCGGGCGCCGGCAAGACGACCGTCTTTGCTCTGCTGCTGCGCTTCTACGATCCGCAATCCGGCGCCGTGCGCATCGACGGCGTCGATCTCCTCGCGGCCGATCCGCAGGACGTGCGCCGGCGACTGGCCGTCGTGCCGCAGGATCCGGTCATCTTCGCCGCCAGCGTGCTGGAGAACGTCCGCTACGGGCGCCCCGACGCGACCGACGCCGAAGTGCGCGCGGCCTGCGATGCGGCCTACGCGACGGAGTTCGTCCTGCGCCTCCCGGAGCGCTACGACAGCTATCTCGGCGAGCGTGGCGTGCGCCTGTCGGGCGGACAGCGGCAGCGCCTCGCGATCGCCCGCGCGATTCTCGCCGACCGGCCGATCCTGCTACTCGACGAAGCGACCAGCGCACTGGACGCCGAAAGCGAACGCGTCGTCCAGTTGGCGCTCGAGCGCCTGATGGCCGGACGCAGCGTGCTGATCATCGCGCACCGGCTGGCGACGGTGCGCCATGCCGACCGGATCGCCGTGATGGAGCGGGGCCGGATCGTCGGCGTCGGCACTCACGACGAATTGCTGGTCCAAAGCCCGCTCTACGCCCGGCTCGCCGCACTCCAGTTCGGCGCCGCCGGCGACGCGGCGAACGAAGCGCTGTCGCCGGACGCCGCGGTCGCGGTAAAATGACCGGTTCTCCTGCGCGCCCGCCCAACTCCATTCCCATGCCCATCACCTATCCCGACAGTCCGTACGAACTGCACATGCCGTTTCAGCCCGCGGGCGACCAGCCCGAGGCGATCGTGAAACTCGTCGAGGGACTCACCGACGGGCTCGCCTTCCAGACGCTGCTCGGCGTCACCGGCTCCGGCAAAACGTTCACGATGGCCAACGTCATTGCCCAGACCGGGCGGACGGCGCTGGTGCTGGCGCCGAACAAGACGCTCGCCGCACAGCTCTACTCCGAGTTTCGCGAGTTCTTTCCGAACAACGCGGTCGAGTACTTCGTCTCGTATTACGACTACTACCAGCCCGAGGCCTACGTCCCGTCGCGCGACCTTTACATCGAGAAGGACTCGTCGATCAACGAGCACATCGAACAGATGCGGCTGTCGGCGACGAAGGCGATCCTCGAGCGGCCCGATTGCATCATCGTGGCGACGGTGTCGGCGATCTACGGCATCGGCGACCCATCCGAATATCACAGCATGATCCTGCATGCGAGGGAGGGCGATCCGCTCACCCAGCGCGACGCGATCAAGCGGCTGACCGAGATGCAGTATCAGCGCAATGACGTCGACTTCAAGCGCGGCACGTTCCGCGTCCGCGGCGACGTCCTCGACGTCTTCCCGGCCGAGCACGCCGAGAACGCGGTCCGCATCAGCCTGTTCGACGACGCGATCGAGTCGCTGCAGCTGTTCGATCCCTTGACCGGCCGCATCCGGCAGAAGATATCGCGGTTCACCGTTTTTCCGTCGAGCCACTACGTGACCGGACGGCAGAAGGTTCTCGACGCGATCGAGAAGATCAAGGTCGAGCTGGTGCAGCAGAAGGAATTCTTCGTGTCGCAGGTGAAGCTGATCGAGGCGCAGCGAATCGAGCAGCGGACGCGATTCGATCTCGAGATGATGACCGAGATAGGCTTCTGCAAGGGCGTCGAGAACTACTCGCGGCATCTGTCCGGGCGCAAGGCCGGCGAGCCGCCGCCGACGCTGATCGACTACATGCCGCGGACGTCGCTGATGTTCGTCGACGAAAGTCACGTGACGATCCCGCAGGTCGGCGGCATGTACAAGGGCGACCGCGCGCGCAAGGAAAACCTCGTCAACTACGGTTTCCGGCTGCCGAGCGCGCTCGACAACCGGCCGCTGCGCTTCGACGAATTCGAGCGCTTGCTGCCGCAGACGATTTTCGTGTCGGCGACGCCGGCCGGCTACGAGCAGGTGCACGCGGGGCAGGTGGTCGAGCAGCTCGTGCGGCCGACGGGACTGGTCGACCCGGTGCTGGAGGTGCGTCCGGCGCAGACGCAGGTCGACGATCTGCTGTCCGAAATCAAGCTGCGCAGCGACAAGCATGAGCGCGTGCTGGTGACGACGCTGACCAAGCGGATGGCGGAAGATCTCACCGACTATCTGAACGAGCATGGCGTCAAGGTTCGCTACCTGCACTCGGATATCGAAACGGTCGAGCGGGTCGAGATCATCCGCGACCTGCGGCTCGGCGAGTTCGACGTTCTGGTCGGCATCAACCTGTTGCGCGAGGGCCTCGACATTCCGGAGGTCTCGCTGGTCGCCATCCTGGACGCGGACAAGGAAGGATTTCTGCGCTCCGAGCGTTCGCTGATCCAGACGATCGGCCGTGCCGCCCGGCACATCAACGGCACGGCGATTCTCTATGCCGACAAGATGACGGACTCGATGAAAGCCGCCATTGGCGAGACGACGCGGCGCCGGAACAGGCAGCTCGCCTGGAACGAGAAAATGGGCATCACGCCCGTGGGTGTGCAGAAGCGGATCAAGGACCTCATCGACGGTGTCTACGACGTCGACGAGGGCAAAAAGCAGCTCAAGGCCGCGCAGGCGCACGCGAAGTACGAGTCGATGCCGGAGAAGGATCTGGAGCGCGAACTGAAGCGGCTGGAGAAGGAGATGCTCGACGCCGCCAAGAATCTGGAATTCGAGAAGGCGGCGCAGGCGCGGGACCGGCTGTTTCAGATCAAGGAGGCGATGTTCGGGGTTGCGCTGCCGGTGGAGACCTGACGGCGGCGACGCGACGACCCATGGTCGCGGCGCCGGAGCGTGGCGCGCGGCTCCGCTCGGTCGGTCCGCTACTTGCCGGCGGCCGCCTTGCGTCTGCCGGGGTCGAGGTCGGCGTACTTCCACGACGCGCCGAACTGCGACGGCCAGTAGCCCAGCAGCCACGGGTAATGGACGACGTTGCCGACGCCGTAGGTATGCAGGATCACGGGCATCCAGACCTGCGAGAGTTCCGACATCCGCCGCGCGAGCGCGGTCCGCTCGGGTCCGGCAGGGGTGCGCAGGAACTGCTCGTACGCGGCGTCGTATTCGGGTAGGCGGAAGCCCGACGGATTCGTGTCGCGCGTTTCCTTGCCCCAGAGCGTCTGCAGGATCTGATAGCCGGATGGCTCGAGCGATCGGTAGCCCAAGTTGAACATCGGCAGCTTGCCGGCGCGGCTCAAGTTCAGCAATTCGGCGAACGTCTGCTGATTCAACTGCATCCGGATGCCGATCGCATCCATGTTCTTCTTCCACAGCGTGTCCACGTCGCGGTACCACGACTCGGGCAGCGTGCCGCGGACGATCGTCAGTGGCTTGCCGTCGGGCGATTCGCGAAAGCCGTCGCCGTCGGTGTCCTTGTATCCGAAGCGGTCGAGCAGCGCGCGCGCCGCCGCCGGGTCGTAGAGCGACTTGGGCGGAATGCCGGGATCGTGGCCGTTGACGCCGGGAGGCAGCAGCTGGTTGCCCGGCAGCGCATTGCCGGCGAAGAGGACGCGGATCAACTCGCCAACGTCGAAGCCCATCGCGATCGCTCGTCGCAGCGCCACCTGCGCGTTCGAATAGCCGCCGACGATTGGGTCGTCGAGGTTGAAGTACGTGAACGTCAGCGTCGGCGCGCCGAACTTGAGGTGCACGACGCCTTTCTTCGCGAGGTCGGGCCGGAGCCGGCCGTTCTCGAGCACGCGCTTCGAATCGTCGCCGCCCAGGGCCATCCAGTCGAGATCGGCCTGCATGAAGGCGAGTAGCTCCGGCTGCGATTCCTCGATGATGCTGATCTCGATGCGGCCGATCTGCGGCAGCGTCTTGCCGCGCATGCTTTCGATGAGCGCCCGGTGCTGCGGGTCGGCGCTGCCGGGGTAGCGCAGCGTCCGGTAGCGCGGATTCGCCTCGAGCACCAGGCGCGACGCCTTGCGCCACTCCTTCAGCCGGTAGGGACCGGTGCCGACGGGGCGGCTCATCACGTCAGCGCCCGCGGCCTCGACCGCTTCCCGGGCGACCGCCATCGTCGTCAGTC
>JAAFGU010000001.1:0-12640 GCA_010365205.1 Aromatoleum sp.
GCCGCCCGGCCAGGAGTGCCACCGGCGCGCGTCGAGATCGATCTCGCGCGACTGAAGGCTAGGGGATTCGTCAGTCCGGATGCCCCGAAATCGCAGATCGCCGACGAGTTCCGCGTGATCAAGCGGCCGATCATTCGCAATGCGCACGGGGTCTCGGGCGCGAACGTCAAGAACGGCAACCTCGTCATGGTGACCAGTGCCTTGCCGGGGGAGGGCAAGACATTCACGGCGCTCAACCTCGCGATCAGCATCGCGATGGAAATGGACAGCACCGTGCTGCTGGTCGATGGTGACGTCGCGCACCCGGAACTTCCCGAGTTGCTCGGAATCCCGAACGCGCCGGGGCTTCTCGACCTCCTCACTCGCGACGACATCGATGTCGCCGATGCGTTGGTGCGGACGAACATCGAGAAGCTTGCGGTCCTTCCGGCGGGATCGCACCACCGGCGCGCCACGGAACTGCTGGCCAGCGAACAAATGGCCGTCCTGCTGCGGGAATTGGCGTCTCGCTACTCGGACCGCATCATCGTGTTCGATTCGCCGCCGCTGCTCGCCACGACGGAGGCCCGCGTCCTCGCCTCGCACATGGGCCAGATAGTGATGGTGGTTGCCGCGGACAGCACCGGACGCAGGGCCGTGGACATGGCGCTTTCGACGATCGAGGGCTGCGAGATCGTGCTGATGATGCTGAACAAGGCGGACAAGACCGATGTCGGCACGTACTACGGGTACTACGCGGATGAGCAGCCACGTTAGTTGCCGGTTGCGGGCGGCGGACCGGTGCCCCAAGGAAGCGTGCCGTCCGGAAGCGCGGCTGGTATCCATCGTGCGCGGCGCCTGTGCCGCGATCCTCGTCGGCGGACTTGCTCTCGGCGCGGCGCCCGTCGGGGCGCAGACTTGGCGGTTCGATCCGGCCATCTCGATCGTCGAAACGGCCACCAGCAACGTCAACCTCGATCCATCCAATGCCAAGCGATCCGACCTTGCCACGCAGATCTCGCCGTCCCTGACATTTTCAGAGAAGGGGCCGAGGACACATCTCGAAGGCGGGGTCTCGATCCCGATTCTCGTCTACGCACGCACGGGCGCCGAGAACAACCGGGTTTACCCTTCGGCCAGCGTAATCGGTGATGTCGAGCTCGTCAGGAATTTCTTCCACGTCGAGGGAGCCATCGCGGTCGCGCAGCAGTTCTTCGATCCATTCGGCGCCCGCCCGGCTGACCTGTCCACGGCGACCGACAATCGGTATCGCACCGACACCTACCGGGTGAGCCCCTACATCCAAGGCGTCGCGCCAGGCAATATCAGCTACGAACTGCGCAACAACAACGTCTGGACGAATCTCAGCGGTGCACCGATCACTGCAAACAATTCGCGCTATACGGAGTGGACGGGCAACGTCGCTAACACGACTGCGCAGCTTGGATGGCTAGTGAATTTCGACGATACGTACGTTCGCTTCAATGACCAAAGCTCCATCCGCACCTCGCTCGCCCGTTTTGTGCCGAGCTACAATGTCGATCCGCAGCTTCGGCTACGAGCGAGCGTCGGTTACGAGAGCAACGAGTACACGCTGACGAGTTCGCGCGGCACCATATACGGTGCGGGCTTCGAATGGCATCCGACCGACCGCACCAGCGCTGTCGCCAATTACGAGCATCGGTTCTTCGGCGCATCGTATCTCGTGTCGTTCGATCACCGGACGCCGCTGTCGATATGGAACGTCAGTGCGTCGCGAAACATCACGACCTATCCCCAGCAGATCGGCACGCTGCCAGCCGGCCTCAACGTCGCCGGCTTCGTGAACGGACTGTTCGTCTCGTCGATACCCGACCCGGCGGCACGCCAGCAGGCGGTAGACGAATTCATGCGCCAGCGCGGCTTACCGGCCGTCCTGTCGAATCCGATTGTACTTTACGGGCAGCAGATTCTCCTGCAGGAGCAGCAGAACGCGACCGCGGGCTTGATCGGCGCGCGCAATGTAATCGTATTTTCGATATTCAATGTCCGCAATCAGCCCATCGCTGGATCGGGCGATACCCTGCCGCCGATACTTGCGCTGGGTAACGACAACCGGCAGACCGGTGGCAGCCTCGTGTGGACGCACAACATCGGGGCCGGTATTGCCATGAATGCATCGCTGACTGGGTTCCGGACGGTGGCGAATCCGCCGGGCGAAGCGCACACCAACCAGGCTGTCGTCAACCTCGGAATTTCGATGCAGTTCACGCCCCTGACCACAGTTTCTGCCGGCGCACGCTACCAAGTACTCGTTTCCGACGTTTCTTCGGACTACACGGAAGTCGCTGCCTTCGTCGGCCTGACCCACCGCTTCAAATAGCACAAGCGATGTACGAATCATTCTTCGGGCTCACCGGCAAGCCCTTTCAGCTCAATCCGGACCCTTCGTTCTACTTCGGCAGCCGCGGCCACAAGCGCGCGTTCGCCTATCTCGAGTACGGGCTGTACCAGAGCGAGGGATTCATCGTCATCACCGGCGAGATCGGCGCCGGCAAGACGACGATCGCGAGGAGCCTCCTCGAGCAGCTCGACCCCGGCAAGGTGGTCGCCGTCCAGCTCGTCAGCACGCAGCTCGACGCGGACGAGATGCTGCGTTCCGTCGCGGTGGCGTTCGGACTGCCGGTGAAATCGGTCGACAAGGCGCTGCTGCTGGCGTCGATCGAGGCGTTCCTCTGCCAGCTCGCCGTCGACAAGAAGCGCGCGCTGCTGATCGTCGACGAGGCGCAGAACCTGACGCCGCGCGCGGTCGAGGAGCTGCGGATGCTTTCCAATTTTCAGCTCGGCGACCAGGCGCTGTTGCAGAGCTTCCTCGTGGGCCAGCCCGAGTTGCGGGACATGATGCAGAGCGCACAGATGCAGCAGTTGCGCCAGCGGGTGATCGCCTCGTACCACCTCGGTCCGCTCGACAAGGCCGAAACGAAGGCCTACATCGAGCACCGGCTGAAGCACGTCGGGTGGAACGACGACCCGCGGTTCGAGCCGGAGTGCTTCGACCTGATCCACGCGCTTACCGGTGGCATCCCGCGCCGCATCAACACGCTGTGCAACCGGTTGCTGCTGGCGGCGTTTCTCGGCGAGCGACACGTGCTGGAGACGGCAGATGTGCAGGCCATCGCCCACGAGATCCGGGACGAACTCGGTCCCGATGCGGCGCTGTCGCCGATCGCGATCGTGCCGCCGCCTGCGGACGGGGCGCTGTCCACGCGGCTGGATGCGGTGGTCATGCACAAGCATTTCGACCATCTCGAAGAGCGCATCGATCGCCTCGAGAAAACCGTCGCCGCGGCGGTCGATCTCCTCCACCGGCTTCTGCACCCGGACAAGGCGGCCAAGCCCGGAAACCCCGCGGGGCGCTGATGAGCGGCGCACGTCTGCACTCGAAACCCCTCGTCTGCGTCGTGGGGGCGCGGCCGAACTACATGAAGATGGCGCCGCTCGTGCGTGCCTTCGCGGCACATGCCGATCTGCCGCCCGTCGTTCTCGTGCACACGGGACAGCACTACGACGTGGCGATGAACGAGCGCCTGTTCGCCGACCTGGAAATGCCGGCGCCCGACCTCAATCTGGAAGTCGGGTCAGGGACGCACGCGGTCCAGACCGCCGAGATCATGCGCCGCTTCGAGCCGGTGCTCGACGACCTCGCACCCAGCGCCGTGCTCGTCGTCGGCGACGTCAACTCGACGCTCGCGTGCAGCCTGGTCGCCGCCAAACGGCGCACGCCGGTGGTCCACGTCGAAGCGGGACTGCGCAGTTTCGACCGCGAGATGCCCGAGGAGATCAATCGCCTCCTGACGGACCAGATCGCGGATCTCCTCTATACGACGGAGCGGGCCGCCGCCGACAACCTCACGCGCGAGGGCATCGCCCCCGACCGTATCCGGTTCGTCGGCAACGTCATGATCGATTCGCTGCTCCGGCACCGGCAACGGGCGAAACCGCCGGCGGCAACGCTGGAGCGCGAAGGTTGCGCGACCACGCTCCTTCACGACGAGCGCGGATTCGGGCTGGTCACCTTGCACCGGCCGTCCAATGTCGACGATCGTGACGCGCTGCGAGAAGCGCTGTCGATCCTGCGCGAGGTTTCCACTCGGCTGCCGCTGATCTGGCCGGTACATCCGCGCGCGCGGCGCAACATCGACCAGTTCGACCTGTCGTCGCTGATTGACAGTGCGGGCATTGTGCTGCTGCCGCCGCAGGGCTATCTCGAAATGCTCGGGCTGCTCGCCGATGCGCGGCTGGTCCTGACGGACTCGGGCGGGATCCAGGAAGAGACCACCGCGCTCGCCGTCCCATGCCTGACGATGCGTGACAACACCGAACGCCCGATCACCGTGGAGCAGGGCACGAATACTCTGGTCGGCCGCAGTCGCGCGCGCGCGATCGCCTGTGTCGACGAGATCCTGCGCACCGGCGGCAAGCGCGGGCGCATGCCGGAACTCTGGGATGGTCGCGCCGCGGATCGCATCGCGGCGGACCTGGCCGGATGGCTCGAAATCGCCGCCGCAGGACGGGAAGCTGTCAACGCATGAATACCTACGTGACCCCTCCGACCACGATCGTCAACGCGCTGAGCATCGACGTCGAGGACTATTTCCAGGTCTCGGCCTTTGCCGCGCACATTCCGCGGTCGACGTGGGACAGCGTCCCATGCCGGGTCGAAGCCAACATCGACTGCATCCTCGGACTGCTGGCCGAGGGCGACGTCCGCGCGACGTTCTTCACCCTCGGCTGGATCGCCGAGCGCCACGCCGGGGTGGTCCGGCGCATTGTCGAGGCGGGGCATGAGCTCGCGAGCCACGGCTACGAGCACGTCCGGGCGACGGACCAGGGGTACGGCCAGTTCCTGGCCGACATCCGCCTGGCGAAGGCGGTGCTGGAGGACATTTCGGGGCAGGAAGTGAACGGATATCGGGCGCCGAGTTTTTCGATCGGCCCCTCGAATGAATGGGCGTTCGACTGCATCGCAGAGGCCGGGTACCGCTACAGCTCCAGCATCTACCCGATCCGCCACGATCACTATGGATCGCCGAATGCCCCGCGCTTCGCGCACGAGGTGCGCACCGGGCTGCTCGAAGTCCCGGTCGCCACGGTGCGCATGCTGGACTCGAACTGGCCGGCGGGAGGCGGTGGCTACTTTCGCTTGCTGCCCTACGGCGTTTCACGCTGGTCGCTGCGGCGTCTGAACGCGGTGGACGGCAAGCCGGCGATGTTCTATTTCCACCCGTGGGAGCTCGATCCCGACCAGCCCCGCGTGGAGGCTGCCGGGGCAAAGGCGCGATTCCGCCATTACGTCAATCTCAAGCGGATGCGACCCCGGCTCTCCCGCCTGCTCGCGGATTTCAAATGGGGCCGGGCGGACCAGGTGTTCCTGAATGGCGGCGCGTGATGGAAGTCGTTGCCACAGAGGAGAGCCGCAGCGTGTCCGCGGTGGAACGACCGACCGTCCGTCCGTTCGCCGGCGCCGACGCCGCGCACTGGGAATCCTTCGTCCAGCTATGTCCTGAGGCCACGTTCTTCCACCGCATTGGCTGGCGGGAGATCATCGAGGGCGTCTTCCGGCACCGGACCCACTACCTTGTCGCCGAGCGCAGCAATGCGATCGCCGGCGTCCTTCCGCTCGCCGAGGTCAGGAGCCGGCTGTTCGGTCATGCGCTGGTGTCGCTGCCCTTCGGCGTGTACGGTGGGCCGGCAGCGACCGATGACGCCGCTGCGGATGCCCTGATCGACGCGGCGGCGAGACTCGCTGCGACCCTCGGGGTCGGACATCTGGAGTTGCGCAACGTCGATGCCCGGCGCGCCGATTGGCCACGCCAGGACCTCTACGTAACGTTCCGCAAGGCGCTCCTGCCGGACCCCGACGCCAACATGCTCGCGATTCCGCGCAAGCAGCGCGCGATGGTGCGCAAGGGCATCCAGAATGGATTGAGGAGCGAGATCGACCCCACGGTCGACCGCTTCTTCGATCTTTACGCCGACAACATGCACCGGCACGGCACGCCGCCGTTCGCGAAGGAGTATTTCGCGCGCCTGCAGGCCGAGTTCGGCGACCGCTGCGAAGTGCTGACGGTCGTCGACGCGAACGGGCGACCGGTGAGCGGCGTGCTGAGTTTCTATTTCCGCGACGAGGTGCTGCCCTACTACGCGGGCGACACGCCTGCGGCGCGGGAGCTCGCCGCCAATGACTTCAAGTACTGGGAACTCATGCGCCGGGCGTGCGAGCGCGGTATTCGGGTATTCGATTTCGGCCGCAGCAAGCGCGGCACCGGATCCTTCGACTTCAAGCGGAACTGGGGCTTCGAGCCACAGCCGCTCCACTACGAGTTCGACCTGCTCCGCCGCGCGACGGTCCCGCAGAACAACCCGCTCAACCCGAAGTACCGCGCCCTCGTCGCGCTCTGGCGCCGGCTGCCGCGAACCGTGGCGAACGCGCTCGGGCCGCTGCTCGTGCGCAATCTCGGCTAGGGACGAGCGGATGAATGCACCGGTCGGGCATGACGTCGGGCTCATGCGCCTTGAAGCGCCGGAGCGGGCCACCTGGAACAGCGCTCCCGTGCTGGCGGCCGCGCTCGCCGTGCTCGGTATCCTCGCCGTGTACTGGCGGACCGCTGAATCCATCGTCGCCATCTGGATCCGGTCCGAGACTTTCACCCACGGCTTCGTCGTCATTCCGATGTGCCTGTGGCTCGTCTGGCGCCAGCGCGCCGAACTGGCCGCGATTTCCGTGCGGCCCTGGTGGCCCGGGCTCGCCATCGTGCTCGGCGCGGGCGCACTCTGGTTCACGATGTCGGTCGCCGACGTGCTGGGCGTCAAGCAATTCGCGCTCGCCTTCATGGTCCAGGCGGCAATCGTCACCGTCGTCGGCCTGCGGGTTACGCGGGCGCTGGCGTTTCCGCTGGTATTCCTGCTCTTTGCCGTACCGTTTGGCGAGATCTTCGTGCCAACACTGATCGAATGGACCGCCGATTTCACGATCGCTGCGCTGCGCGCGTCCGGGGTTCCGGTCTATCGTGAGGCGAACCATTTCATCATCCCGTCCGGCGCATGGTCGGTCGTCGAGGCCTGCAGCGGTGTCCGGTACATCATCGCCTCGGTGATGGTGGGGACGATCTACGCCGCCATCGCCTACCGCAGCACGCGCCGACGCGTGCTTTTCCTCGGCGCCTCGGTCCTGGTGCCGATCGTGGCCAACTGGCTGCGCGCCTACATGATCGTGATGCTCGGTCATTTGTCGAACAACAAGCTTGCCGTCGGCGTCGATCACCTCATCTACGGCTGGATCTTCTTCGGCGTCGTCATGGCGCTGCTCTTCTGGGTGGGATCGTTCTGGAACGAGGACGCCACAACCATCGCGACGCCGGCGGCGGCTTTGGCGTCGCGCGCGGCGGTCACGGACCGCGCTGGCGTGCCGCGGCCGATGCTGTTCGTCGCTGCGATCGCCGCGATCGCCGCCGCCGGGCTCTGGCAGCCGGTGTCGGCGCTCGTCGATCGTCAGGATGTCGCCGGAACCCCGGTCGTAACGGCCGTCGCCGCGGGTGACGGATGGGCCGCGTCGACGTCACCGATCACGTCCTGGAAGCCCCACTATCGGGGCTACGCGGCGGAACGGGAGCAGAGATTCCGCCGCGGCGATGACGCGGTCGGTCTCTACGTTGCCTACTACCTCCGGCAGGAGAAAGGACTCGAACTGGTGACTTCGGGCAATCTGCTGGTCACGCCGCAGGACTTCACATGGAAGCTCGTCTCACGGGGGTCGGCGGAAATCGAGTGGGCCGGACACGCGGTCACGGCCGATACCGGAGAGCTCTCGGGGCCGGCGACGCGGCTCGACGTATTGCGTCTGTACTGGGTGGACGGGCGGGTGACGGGAAGCGAATACGTCGCGAAGGCGTTGCTCGCGTGGTCGAAGCTCGCAGGCCACGGCGACGACTCGGCGCTGATCGTCGTCTATGCGCCGAAGCGCCTGCAAGACGACGCCTCGCGCGACACGTTGCGCGCGTTCGTTGCGGCCCACTCGCCGGCGATCGAGCGCGCGCTCGCCGACGCTCGCCGCAGCGCGCGTTGACCCCGATGCCTGCGCCGCTCATCGTCCACGTCGTGTACCGGTTCGCCGTCGGCGGCCTCGAGAACGGCGTGGTGAATCTGATCAACCGGTTGCCGCCGCAGTCGTGGCGGCATGCGGTGTTGTCGCTGACCGACGTCGATCCGGACTTTGCCGCGCGGATCACACGCGCCGACGTGCCGTGCATCGCTATGCGCAAGGGGCCGGGGCATGCGCACCGGCTGTATCCGCGGATCTACCGGCTGTTGCGCGAGCTCGGCCCCGCCATCGTGCACACCCGCAATCTCGCGGCGCTTGAAGCGAGCGTTCCCGCCTGGGCGGCCCGGGTGGCCGCGCGCGTCCACGGCGAGCACGGCCGCGACGTCAATGATCTCGACGGCGCCCGCGTCCGCTACCAGTGGGTGCGGCGTGCGTTCCGCCCGTTCGTGACGCGATACGTGGCGTTGTCGCCGGACCTGGAGCGCTATCTCGTCGACCGCGTCGGCATCCCGGCGGCGCGCGTGGAGCAGATCTACAACGGTGTCGACACCGCGCGCTTCCGGCCCGCCGCGGGCGGACGTCCCGCGATCGCGGAGTGCCCGTTCCACGATCCCGGCCACTGGCTCGTCGGCACGGTTGGCCGCATGGAGGCCGTGAAGGACCAGACGAACCTGGCGCGGGCGTTCGTGTGCGCGCTGCGGCTTCATCCGGAGGCGCGACGACGCCTGCGGCTGGTGCTGGTCGGCGACGGCGCGCTCCGTCCGCAAGTGGAGGCGATTCTCGAACAGGGCGGGGCGCGCGACCTCGCGTGGTTTTCCGGCGAGCGCGGCGATGTCGTGCCGCTGCTGCAGGGGCTCGACTGCTTCGTCCTGCCGTCGCTGGCCGAGGGCGTGTCGAACACGATCCTCGAGGCGATGGCCTGCGGGCTCCCGGTCGTGGCCACCCGGGTCGGCGCCAACGGCGAGCTGGTCGAGAACGGTCTGACCGGACACCTCGTCCCGGCGGCCGACAGCGACGGGCTCGCACACGAGATTGTTGGGTACTTTGGCGATCCGGCGACGGCCAGAAGGCACGGACGGGCCGGTCGGCAACTTGTCCTGCAGCGCTTCAGCCTCGAACGGATGGTCGAACGCTATCACCGTTTGTACACGAGCCTGCTGCCGGAGCGCTCGTTCGGGCCGCAGGCGACGGCGACGACGACTCCGCCACCGCGTCGCGGCGCCAACGGCTGACACGGGGACCACGGGCGATGTGCGGCATAGTCGGGATGTTCGACACGCGCGGACGGCGCGACGTGAATCGGGGGCTCCTGACCCGGATGAACGACAGCCAGCACCATCGCGGCCCGGACGAGGTCGGCGAGCACGTCGAGCCCGGACTCGGCTTCGGCCACAAGCGGCTGTCGATCATCGACCTGTCGACCGGCCAGCAGCCGCTGTTCAACGAGGACCACAGCGTCGTCGTCGTGTACAACGGCGAGATCTACAATTACCAGTCGCTGATTCCGGAGCTGACCGCGCTCGGTCACGTTTTTCGGACCAAGAGCGACACGGAAGTAATCGTCCACGCCTGGGAGGCATGGGGCGAGGCCTGTGTCGAGCGCTTCCGCGGCATGTTCGCGTTCGCGCTGTGGGACCGCAACCGGGAGACGCTGTTCCTCGCGCGCGACCGGCTCGGCGTGAAACCGCTGCACTACGCACTGCTCGCCGACGGGACGTTCCTCTTCGGCTCGGAGCTGAAATCTCTGCTCGTGCACGACGGTCTGGCGCGCGACATCGATCCCTGTGCGGTCGAGGAGTACTGCGCGCTGGGCTACGTGCCCGAGCCGCGGACCATCTTCAAGAGCGCGTACAAACTGCCGCCGGCGCACACACTGACGCTGCGCCGCGGGGCGCCGTTTGCGGTGCCGGTTCAGTACTGGGATCCACGGTTCACCCTCGATCGGCCGCTTTCGCTTTCCGAGGCGGCAGCCGAGCTCGAGGCGCGGCTCGAGGAATCGGTGCGCCTGCGGATGATCGCCGAGGTTCCGCTGGGCGCCTTCCTGTCGGGTGGTGTCGATTCCAGTGCGGTCGTGGCGATGATGGCTCGCGTGTCCACGGAACCAGTCAATACCTGCTCGATCGCGTTCGCCGACCCGGCGTTCGACGAGTCGCGCTTTGCGCAGCAGGTCGCGCAACGCTACGGAACGCGCCACTTCGTCGATCGCGTCGAGAGCGATGACTTCGACCTCATCGACCAGCTCGCGCGCGTCTACGACGAGCCGTACGCCGACAGTTCCGCGATCCCGACGTACCGGGTCTGCCAACTCGCGCGCCGGCACGTGACCGTCGCGCTTTCAGGCGATGGCGGCGACGAGAACTTCGGCGGCTACCGGCGCTACCGCCTGCATCTGATGGAAGAGCGGATGCGCCGGTCGCTGCCGATCGGGCTGCGGCGCCCGTTGTTCGGCGTGCTCGGGCGGGTGTACCCCAAGGCCGACTGGGCGCCGCGCATGTTCCGGGCAAAGTCGACATTCGAGGCGTTGGGGCGCGATTCGGTCGAGGCGTATTTCCAAGGCGTCTCGATCCTGCGCGACGGCATGCGGCGGCAACTGTTCACGCCGGCCTTCCGCGGAGAGCTCGGCGGCTACCAGGCGGTCGAGGTGTTCCATCGCCACGCGCGGACGGCCGGCACCGACGATCCGCTGGCGCTGATCCAGTATCTCGACCTCAAGACCTACCTCGTCGGCGACATCAACACCAAGGTCGATCGCGCCAGCATGGCGCACTCGCTGGAAGTCCGCGAGCCGCTGATGGACCATCCGCTCGTCGAATGGCTGTGCTCGCTGCCGTCGTCGCTGAAGATCCACGGGCAGGAAGGCAAGTGGTTGCTCAAGAAGGCGATGGAGCCGCACCTTCCGCGCGAAGTGCTGTACCGGCCGAAGATGGGTTTCGCGGTGCCGCTGGCCCAATGGTTCCGTGGGCCGCTGCGGGGACGGGTGCGCGACGCGCTGCTCGGCGAACGGCTAGCCGACACCGGGATCTTCGATGGCGCCTATCTGCGGGAACTGGTCGACCAGCATCAATCCGGCCGCCGCGACTACAGCGCACCGCTGTGGACGTTGCTGATGTTCGACGCGTTCCTGCGCAACGTCGCCGACCGGTCGGGGGACGCCGGGCCTCGCACGCGGGCGGCGTGACGCCGAAGCCATGCGGATACTGCATATCCTCGACCATTCGCTGCCGTTGCACAGTGGTTACACGTTTCGGACCGCAGCGATCCTGCGCGAGCAGCGTGCGCTCGGATGGGAAACGATGCAGCTCACCACTCCGCGCCACGGCGGCGATACGGCGCAGAGCGAAGAGGCCGGCGGGTGGCGCTTCGAGCGCACGCCGCTGGAGCGCAATGCCTGGTCGAATCTCCCCGGCGCAATCTACCTTCAGGAGATGCACGCCAGCGCGCGGCGAATCGCCGGGATCGCAGAACGTTTTCATCCGCACATCCTGCACGCCCACTCGCCGGTGCTGAACGCGCTGCCCGCGCTGAAGGTCGGGCGACGCCTGGGCATTCCGGTCGTCTACGAGGTCCGCGCGCTCTGGGAGGACGCGGCGGTTGACCACGGCACGACGCGCGACGGCAGCCTGCGCTACCGCCTTTCCCGGGCGCTCGAGACCTACGCGCTGCGCCGCGCCGATCACGTCACCACCATCTGCGAGGGGCTGCGCACGGAGATCGCCGCCCGCGGCATCGCCGCCGAACGGATCACGGTCGTTGCGAACGCCGTCGACACTCGCGATTTCCGCTTCGGCGCGCCGCCGGATCCGGTGCTGCGGGCGAAACTCCAACTCGATGGATGCACCGTCATCGGCTTCGCCGGCTCGTTCTATGCGTACGAGGGCCTCGACCTTCTGATCGACGCCGCGACGCGGATGCTGCCGCGCCTGCCACAGCTGCGATTGCTGCTGGTCGGCGGTGGCCCGCAGGAAAAGGCACTCCGGGCGCTGGTCGCCGATCGCGGCATCGTCGATCGGGTGGTGTTCACCGGGCGCGTCCCGCACGCTGAGATCCAACGGTACTACGACTTGATCGACGTGCTCGCGTATCCGCGCCGCAAGATCCGCCTCACCGACATCGTGACGCCGCTGAAGCCGCTCGAGGCGATGGCACAGGGCCGGATGTTCGTCGCCTCCGATGTGGGTGGCCATCGCGAACTCGTGCGCGATGGACAGACGGGCTTCCTCTTCCCGGCGGGCGATGCGGGCGCGTTGGCCCAGGCGATCGAGTCCGTGCTGGCGCGCAAGGCCGAGTGGCCGCGCGTCCGTGAGCAGGCGCGTCACTTCGTCGAGACGGAGCGCACCTGGGCCCATAGCGTCGCCCACTATGGGGGGGTCTACCGATCGCTGCTGGAGCCCGCGAAGGCGGGCCTCGACCGCGTGACTCAGCCGGGAACCTGATCTCGTGTGCGGCATCTACGGCATCCTGCAGCTCGACGGCACACCGGCGTCGGCCGAGGCGCTGCCGGCGATGGGGCGGCTCACCGTCCATCGCGGGCCGGACGACGAAGGCGCGCACGTCGACGGGCCGCTCGCGTTCGGCATGCGT
>JAAFGU010000001.1:12671-41651 GCA_010365205.1 Aromatoleum sp.
GCTGTCGAGCGAAGACGGTTCGCTGTGGCTCGTCGCCAACGGAGAGATCTACAACTACCGCGCATTGCGCGACGAACTCGCGGCGCTGGGCCACCGGTTCAAGACCGGATCGGATAGCGAGACGATCCTCCATCTCTACGAACAGTACGGCGACGACTGCGTCACCCGCCTCAACGGCATGTACGCGTTCGCGCTCTGGGACGCGCGCCGCCGGCGGCTTCTCGTCGGTCGCGATCGGCTCGGGGTCAAGCCGATCTACCTGTGGAACGACGGCAGGCGGCTGGTATTCGCGAGCGAGGCGAAGGCGATTCTCGCGCTGCCGGGTGTCCGCGCGGAACTCGATCCGGCGGCGCTGTCGTCGTATCTCGCTCTGGGCTATGTGCCGGCGCCGCAGTCGATCTTCCGGGGGATTCGCAAGCTGCCGCCCGCGACACTGCTGTCGGCCGAAAACGGACGCGTCAGCGAGAGGCGTTACTGGACGTTGCCGTCCGAGGTCGACCGATCGCGCTCCGAGGATGACTGGGTGGCGCAGATCCGTGCCCGGCTCGAGGAGTCGGTGCGGATGCAGATGGTCAGCGACGTGCCGATTGGCGCCTTCCTCTCAGGCGGCGTCGATTCGAGCGCCGTCGTGGCGTTCATGTCGGCGCACAGCGACCACCCGGTCAAGACCTACGCGATCGGTTTCGGCGGCGGCGAGGCCGAGGCGTTCTACAACGAACTGCCCTTTGCCCGGCAGGTCGCGCAGCAGTTTGGCACCGAGCACCACGAGATCCTCGTGCGTCCGGACGTGGTGTCGCTGCTGCCGCGGCTGCTGTGGCACATGGACGAGCCGATCGCCGACACCGCGTTCATCACGACGTACTTGGTGTCGCAGTTCGCGCGGAAGGACGTCACCGTGATCCTGTCGGGCGTGGGCGGCGACGAGCTCTTCGGCGGTTACCGGCGCTACCTCGGCAGTCACTATCAGGCGTACTTCGACCGGCTGCCGAACGGCCTGCGGCGCGCGGCATCGGCTCTGGGTGAAAAGCTGCCGAGCGACCGGCATTCGCCGCTCTTCAACGCGCTGCGGTTGGCCAAGGGATTCCTGTCGACGGCAGGATTGCCGTTCGAGGAGCGCTACCGGTCCTACGTGCAGGTCTTTTCCGACGACGTGGCGGACGCGCTCCTGCGCGCGCCGCGCAACCGCGATCGCGACCCGCTCGCCGACGCCTTCCGCGCGGCCACGGGTAGCGACGAGATCAACCGGATATTCGCGGTGGACGCGCAGACTCAGTTGCCGGACGACCTTCTGCTGCTCACCGACAAGATGAGCATGGCGGTTTCCCTCGAATGCCGCGTGCCGCTGCTCGACCATGAGCTGGTCGAGCTTGCCGCGCGGATGCCGCACGAGGTGAAAATTCGCGGCGGCCGCCTCAAGCACGCGATGAAGGCGGCATTGAAGGACGTGCTGCCCCCCAACATCCTCCGGCGCAAGAAGCGCGGCTTCGGCACGCCGATGGGGGCGTGGCTCAAGGGCGAGCTTGCGCCGATGGTGCGGGATCTGCTGTCCGCAGACGCGGTCGCCGCGCGCGGGCTCTTCCGCCACTCCGAGGTCGCGGCGCTGATCGCCGCGCACGACGCCAACCGAATCGACGGCACCGATCGTCTGCTGACGCTGCTCAATCTCGAGATCTGGGCCCGGATCTACCTCGACCGGCGCTCGCCGGCCGATGTCGCCGACGAACTGAAGGCCGTTGCGTCGTGAGGGTGCTCTACGTCTGCCACCGGTTCCCATTTCCGCCGAAACGCGGCGGCAAGATCCGCCCTTTCAACATGATCCGGCATCTCGCGCGCGAGCACGAGGTGCACGTGGCGTCGATCGTGCGTTCCGCGGCGGAGGCGGCGGAAGGCGAGGGCCTGGCGAAGTACTGCAAGGGGTACGCGATGGGCCGGGTGCGCGACCCCGTCCAGGCGCTGCGCATGGTCGCGCGATTGCCGACGCCGACGCCGTCGTCGATGGGATTCTTCTACTCGCCGGGCCTCGCGCGCGAGGTCCGGCAGACGCTCGCCCGCGAGCGCTTCGACCTGATCTTTGTCCATTGTTCCTCGGTGGCGCAGTACGTCGAGGATGTCGCGGGGATTCCCAAAATCCTCGACTTCGGCGACATGGATTCGCAGAAGTGGCTCGATTACGCGCGGTACAAGCCGTTCCCGCTGTCGCTGGGCTACTGGCTCGAAGGCAGGAAGATGGAGCGGGCGGAGAAACGGCTCGCCGGCCGCTTCGACCTGTGCACCGCGACCACCCGCGCCGAATGGGAGACGCTCGAGGCGTACCGAACGAGCGCGGACTCCGACTGGTTTCCGAACGGCGTCGACGGCGAGTACTTTGCGCCGACCGACGAGCCCTACGATGCCGACACGATCACCTTCGTCGGGCGCATGGATTACTATCCGAACCAGGAGTGCATGTTCGATTTTTGCGCCACGACGCTGCCGCTGTTGCAGGCGAAGCGGCCGGCGGCGAAGCTGCTGATCGTGGGCGCGGACCCATCGCCGGCCGTTCAGCGGCTGAGCAAGCTTCCGGGGGTCACCGTCACCGGCTCGGTGCCCGACGTCCGGCCTTACCTGCGCCGGTCCGCGCTGATGGTGGCGCCGCTCAACATCGCGCGCGGCACGCAGAACAAGATCCTCGAGGCGATGGCGATGGGCGTTCCTGTAGTCACCAGCCGCGTCGCGGCCGGCGGCGTCGATGCGGAAGCGCCGGAACACTTCCTCGCCGCGTCCACGCCGGCCGAATATGTCGCCGCGATGCTGCGGGTGACCGAGGACCCCGTCGAGCGGCGGCGGCTGTCGGCCGCCGGACGGGCGCGCATGCTGGACCGTCACGCCTGGGACAAGTCGATGCAACGCCTGGACGGTATCATCGACCGCTGTCTTGCCAACCATTCACGCGCGGGCGCGGGGCGCCCGCAAGTTCGCTAGGATCGCATCGTGGACATCAGCATCTTCGGTTTGGGCTACGTCGGCGCGGTTTCGCTCGCCTGCCTCGCGCGGGACGGGCATCGGGTCGTCGGGGTCGACGTCGATCAAGCGAAGCTCGACCTCATTGCCGCGGGCAAGACGCCGGTGGTCGAGGAGGGCATGGTCGATCTCGTGGCCGACGCGGTCGCCAGCGGCCGGGTGTCGGTCACCCGCGACACGCGCGAAGCGGTGATGAACACCGAACTCTCGCTCATCTGCGTGGGGACGCCCTCCGCACCCAACGGCAGCCAGGACCAGTCGGCGATGCTGCGTCTAGCCGCCGATCTCGGCACGGCGATGCGCGACAAGGCGGAGCCGCATTTCTTCGTGTTCCGGTCGACGTTGGTGCCGGGGACGGTCGAGGACGTGCTGCGCCCGCTGATCGAGTCCGCCTCCGGCAAGCAGGAAGGCAGCGACTTCCACGTCTGCTTTCAGCCGGAGTTCCTGCGCGAGGGATCGTCGATCCGCGACTACGACAAGCCGCCGTTCACCGTCGTGGGCGCCAACGCCGCGGCGCCGGCGGACAAGCTGCGGCAGCTTTTCGCCCATCTCCCGTGCGAGTTCCACGTGACCTCGGTGCGCTCGGCGGAGATGGTGAAATACTGCTGCAACAACTTCCACGCGCTGAAGATCACCTTCGCCAACGAGACCGCGCGCGTCTGCGAGGCGATGGGCGTGGATCCGTTCGAGGTCATGGAGCTCGTGTGCAAGGACCGGCAGCTCAACATTTCGCCGGCTTATCTCAAGCCCGGGTTCGCGTTCGGCGGATCGTGCCTGCCGAAGGACCTGCGCGCGACGCTGCACTTTGCGAAGATGCGCGATGTCGACCTGCCCGTCCATGCGCACATTCTGCCGTCCAACCGTGCCCACATCGATCACGCGATCGCCAAGGTGCTGGAGTCCGGGCGGCGGCGCATAGGCATGATCGGCCTCTCGTTCAAGACTGGGACCGACGACCTGCGCGAGAGCCCGCTGGTGCTTCTCGCCGAGCATTTCATCGGCAAGGGCCTCGATCTGCTCGTCTACGACCCCGAGGTGCACCTGTCCAACTTGCTCGGCGCGAACCGGCGCTTCATCGAGAAGCACGTGCCGCACATCGGCACGCTGCTGCGCAGGGAGATGGCGGACGTCATCGCGGAAACGGACCTGCTGGTCGTTGGCCTGAACGACGCGCGTACGCTCGAGGCGCTGCGGAAGCATGCGCGCCCCGACCAGGTCGTCGTGGATCTCGTCGGGATCGCGGACCGGAAGGACTTGCGCGCCGAGTACGTAGGGCTGTGCTGGTGAAGCGATGACGGCGGGCATTGCGGCGAACCTGCTCGCGATGGTCCTGCTGGCGGGCTACCTTCTGCGCCGGGCCTTTCCCGCCACGGAGGCGGTGAGGCTGCGCAACGCGTTGCTGCTGCAGCCGAGCCGCGCCGAGGACTTCGCATGGACGCCGCCGGGATTCCCGCCGGGGTTCAAGGCGGAACGGCGCGACGCCGACGACGACGTGCGGGCCATCGTCAGCGAACTCGGCGTCGACCGATTGCCGGACGACTGGTCGCGTGCCGTCAGGCTGGCCGGGCACCTGACCGAGCGTGCGGACGAACGCGGGCCATTGCAGGCCGACCTCATGACGTCGTACCGCGGCATCCGGGAGGGCTACGGTTATTGCGCCGATTTCGTGAAGGTGTTCCTCGCGCTCGCGCACGCCGCGGGCCTGTGCGCCCGGCAGTGGGCCTTCTCGTTCGACGGCTTCGGCGGCCACGGCCACACGTTCGTGGAAGTCTTCGACCGACAGCGGCGGCGGTGGTTGTTCCTCGACGTTCATGGAAACTTCCATTTCGTGGATCCGTCGACCGGCGAGCCGCTGGGTGCGCTCGACGTGCGCGAGTTGCTGCAAGGGCGCATGGCGCTGCTCTCGATGAAATCAAACGGCCCGGGCCGCCCCGGTTTCCGCTATCCCGAAAAGGCGCTCGACTACTACCGACTCGGGTTGGCGGAGTGGTACCTGTGGTGGGGGAACGCCGTGTATTCGTACTATCGCCATCCGGCGGTCGCGGCGGCGGCGCGACTGTCGAACTGGCTCGCCCACCTGGTCGCGATCGTCGTCGGCGTCCAGCCGCGGATCCGGATCCTGGGCACCGTCGAGAATCAGCAAGTCATCGCGCGGATGTTCCGCTTGCGCCGGCAGCTGCTGGTCATCGGGACGGTCTGGTTGCTGCTCCTGTGCGCGCTGTTGATTCAGTTCGCGTCGCGCGGGGGCCGGCTTTAGGCCGCGCCGGACCGACAATGGGCCGCGGAATCTCCGACCGGCGAACACCGCGGGCAACGGATGAATCGGGCGCCGCCGGGCGTGCGAACGCGCGACGCCCGATCGCGGTCGGACTGGTCGGGCCGCTGCCGCCGCCGTCGGGCGGGATGGCCAATCAGACCCGGCAGCTCGCGCGGCTGCTGCGGGAAGCCGGACTCGTGGTCGAGATCGTTCAGGTCAACCGGCCGTACGCGCCGGCCTGGATCGAGCGCGTTAGCGGCGTGCGGGCGCTTTTTCGGCTGTTGCCCTACGCGGCGCGGCTGTGGCGGTGCGCGGGCCGCGTCGACGTCTTCCACGTGATGGCGAATTCCGGTTGGGCGTGGCATCTGTTCGCCGCGCCGGCGGTGTGGATCGCGCGCCTGCGAGGCGTCCCGGCGGTCGTGAACTACCGGGGAGGCGAACTCGCGGCCTTCCTCGAGCGGCAGATACGATGGGTACGGCCGACGCTCGCGCGCGCTGCGGCGATCGTCGTCCCGTCGGGATTCCTCCAGGAAGTATTCGCCCGCTGGCGCGTGCGTGCGGAGATCGTGCCCAACATCATCGACCTGTCCCGTTTTGCGCCGGGTTCGCGCGATCCCGCGGCGCTCGACGTCCTCGTGTCCCGGAATCTCGAAGACATCTACGACATCGCGACCGCGATCGAGGCGTTCGCGGCGATCCGCGCTCTGCACCCGCAGGCGCGGCTGACCATCGCCGGATCGGGACCCCGACGTGCAGATCTCGAAGCGCTTTGCGCGAAGCTCGCACTCGGCGCTGCCGTCCGCTTCACCGGCAGGGTGGACAACGAACAGATGCCCGACCTTTACCGGAGCGCCGACGTCCTCCTCAACCCTTCGCTGGTCGACAACATGCCAATCTCCTTGCTCGAGGCGATGGCGAGCGGAACGCCGATTGTCACGACGAACGTGGGCGGGATTCCGTTCCTGGTCGAGGACGGCAGGACGGCGCTGCTGGTCGAGCCGCGGCAGCCGCAGGCAATGGCGGCGGCGGTGCTGCGCCTGATCGACGACCCGGCGCTCGCGACCCGGCTCTCTGACGCCGGGCTCGCGGCGGCCCGAAATTACACGTGGCCCAAGGTCCGGCCGCGGCTCTTCGACGTGTACGCGCGCGCGATTGGCCGCTCGGTGGAGGGACGCGACGCATGAGCAACGCGGATCGATTCATCGGCGTGACGCTGGAGGGTCCGGGTTGGGCGACCGCGGGCTCGACTCAGGCGCGCGGGCATGCCCACCTCGATGACCGCTTTCTGACGGCCGTCGAGATCGCGCGCGTCATCGACGAATGCCCGTCCGACGAGGTCTGGTGCGCAACGGTCGGAAAGCTCAACGGCTGCTTCGCGCTCGTCAGCCGGCGCGCCGGCGCGGTAATGGCCGCGGTCGACCGGCTGCGCAGCATTCCGCTCTTCTACCGGGTAGCCGACGCCGGAGGCGAGATCAGTGACAACGCGCTCTCGTTGCGCGATCGCTTCGCAAGTTGGACTGCCAATCCCGCGGGCGACGCCGAATTCCAGCTCACCGGTTACGTGACGGGGGGCGAAACGCTGGTCAACGAAGTGCGACAACTCCAGGCCGGGGAGATGCTGCGCTGGGACGTCGGTACCTCGAGCAAACCGGAACGCCGGCGCTATCACGAGTTTCGGCATGGCGACTATTTCCGGGCGGACGCGCCCGAACTCATCGAGCGGCTCGTGGCGACGCACGAGCGCGTGTTCCGGCGGCTGGCGAACGGTGCTTCGGGACGCACGCTCGTCGTGCCGCTGAGCGGTGGCTACGACTCGCGGCTCATCGGGGTCTCGCTGCGCGATCTCGGGCTGCGCGACGTCATCTGCTACAGCTACGGTCTGCCGGGAAACTGGGAATCGCGGATCTCGCAGGAGCTGGCGCGCTACCTCGGGTTCCGCTGGGAGTTCGTGCCCTACTCGGCCGAACGCTGGCGGGCGTGGGCGGCTTCCGAGCGATTCGCGCAATACTTCCGGAAGGCCGGCAACCTGGCGTCGATCCCCCACATCCAGGACTGGCCCGCGGTAGCTGAACTGCAGCGCGCGCATGCGGTTCCGCCCGACAGCATCTTTGTTCCCGGCCATTCCGGCGATTTCCTGGCGGGCAGCCATATTCCGCGGGATTTTTTGAACGGCCGACCGGTTTCCAGGCGCGCGCTGCTCGACGCGCTTCAGCGCGCCCATTATTCGCTCTGGGATTGGCCCGCCGGCGGCCGGTCCGCGCAGCAGGCCGGATTCGACCGGCGTATCGAGGGCGTCATCGGCGCCGTGCCCGATGGCTCGCCCGATCTTGCAGCCGATCTCTTCGAGCGCTGGGACCTGCAGGAGCGGCAGGCCAAGTTCATCTGCAACTCGATGCGCGTCTACGAGGACTTCGGCTACGAATGGCGGCTGCCGCTGTTCGACCACGAGCTGATGGATTTCTGGGCGCGGGTGCCGGTGGAAATGCGCGTCGGGCGCAGCCTTTATTTCCAGTTCGCCGCGGAACGGCAGCACATCCCGGTGACGTCGCCCAACACCGATCGCAATGTCGTTGCGCGCGGTCTCGTCCGGGGAATGGAGATGGTCGGCCTGATGCCCTTGGCAAAGCGCGCGCGGCGGCTTTACCGCAGGCTGCGCTGGCGGCGGGAGTACGAGGCTTCGTCGCTTGGGTGGTTTGCCGTTGTCGATTCAGATTATTTTCGGCGCACGTATACTGGGCACGAGATCGTTCATTCCTACGTCGCGCTTGCCAGCAGGAATGTCACACTTTCCGAATCAGGCGGACGCGACCGTCGACAGGTACTTCCAGCGATTCGCGCGAGCTGAGCCGGCGTTCCGTGATATGACCTGCACCTGACGAACCGAGACTCGCGGCGACAATCATCCATAGTATGTCGGCAAAGCCACGCCTGATCGCGTTTTACCTTCCGCAATTCTACCCGACCCCGGAGAACGACGAGTGGTGGGGCAAGGGATTCACGGAGTGGACCAACACCGCGAGGGCCAAGCCACTATTTCGTGGCCACTACCAGCCGCACATTCCGGCCGACTTGGGATTTTATGACCTGCGCGTGCCTGAAACGCGCGAGGCGCAGGCGGACATGGCGAGAGCGTACGGCATCGAAGCGTTTTGCTATTACCATTACTGGTTCGGAGGTCGCCGCATTCTTGAACGGCCGTTTCAGGAAGTGACGTTGTCAGGACGCCCGGATTTCCCGTTTTGCGTCTGCTGGGCAAACCAGAGCTGGACGGGGATTTGGCACGGCGCGCCCGATCGTGTTCTGATCGAACAGACGTATCCCGGCGACGATGACTATCGCGCGCATTTTGATTATCTCCTGCCGGCCTTCTCCGACCGGAGGTACGTGACCGTCGACGGGAACTCCCTGTTCGTCATTTACCGTCCTCACCAAATTCCAGACGTGCGGCGGGTCACCGATCTGTGGCGTGGACTTGCCATCAAGAACGGCCTCCCAGGACTGCATCTCGTGGGCGTGCATGACGATCCCCATTGGAATCCGGTCCAACACGGGTTCGACGCATCCACGTGTCAGCGGCTGCCGCAACGCCGGGGCTGGATTTCCAGACGACGACCGATGACGTGGGCGGGACAGAAGATTGCCGAACTGAGGGGCATTCCGACCGTTCATCGTTATCAGGACGTGCTCGCCGAATTGATGCCGGTCCAAGAGCCTGGTGTCGAGAGCTATCCGATGGTCGTTCATGCGTGGGACAACTCCCCGCGTTCCGGTCGGGACGGGCTGGTTCTTCACGAATCTGATCCCGAATTGTTTCGTCAAGTGTTGAAACGTGCCTTCGAATTGCGGGTCGCCGCGCCACCCTCGCGCAAGATAGTGTTTCTGAAATCATGGAATGAATGGGCCGAGGGAAACCACCTGGAACCGGATCTGAAATTTGGCCATGGTTTCCTGCGTGTTGTCCGGGAAGAGTGGGAGCGGATGCAGTAAGCATCTTCCGCCGGTCCGCGAGTAGCCGGATGCGGCATTTTCTTGCGCATCCGCCTATGGACCAGGGCGTCATCGATGACGATTATTACTGACCGCGGAATTGTCGCGTTGCTGCCGTAGTGGCCGATATCAGCGCGCTTTCGCATCGACGGTTCTCGCGACTGTTGTTCGTGTCGCGCGCGTTCCCCGCCGATTTCGATCGCGCGACGTACGGCATCTACATGCGTATGCGGGTACTGCTCGAAGCGATCCGAAATCTTGCGGACGACCTCGATATTCTTTTCTTCGTCGATCCGTCCGTTCCAATTTCGGAGGAATTACGTCGTCGCACCCAGGTTCGCATCGCGCAATCGTGGGGCGTCGAGGCCAACGTCTTTCTGGCGCACGAGCGGCCCGTAGCATCGGACGCCGGCTACTGGGCGAACTACGTCGCACCGGTGCTGGATTTCCGCCGCAACCCCGACTACGCCGGCATGGCCGGACCGGAGCAGGTCGCGGCGGTGGAGGCGGCGCTCGATCGCGACATCTCGGCAATCGTCGTCCATCGGCTCGATGCAATGTGCCCGATTCTGACGATTAGAAGGAAGCTGCCGCCGATATTCCTCGATCTTGACGACATCGAGCATCGCAAGCTGGTTCGTGAACTGGCCCGGAAGCCTTTCTACCCGGGAAAACTTGCGTTGTTCCTCCGGGCGCCATCAGTCTTCCTGGCCGAACTTCGTGCGATTCGCCGCACTTGCTCGACCTTCGTCTGCTCGCAAAGCGATCGACGGTATCTGTCGCACTTCGTGCCATCGGATCGAATTGCGGAGGTGCCGAATGTAGCGACGTTTCCTCCGGATGCGCCGGCAGCGTCAGAGTCGGAAACCCTTCTCTTCCTCGGCTCCTACACTTACGCCGCCAATGTCGATGCCGCCGAGCATCTGGTGCGCGTGCTCTGGCCGCATATCAGGGCGTTGCGACCATCCGCCACGTTGCTGGTGGCCGGGCAACGGCCCGAACGGATTCCCAGTTACGCGGCGAAGCCGCCCGGCGTGGTTTTCACGGGGTTCGTCGACGACCTGGCGGCGCTCTATGCGCGCGTCCGCGTGGTTTGCTGCCCGATTCGATACGGCGGCGGAACGCGGATCAAGATCATCGAGGCCGCCGGCTACGGCAGGCCGGTCGTGTCTACGCCGATCGGAGCCGAAGGGCTCGTGTTTACGCATCCGGACGAAATCGTTCTCGCACGTACCGACGACGAGTTCGCGGCATCGTGCGCCCGGCTGCTGGGCGACGCCGACCAGGCACGGGCGGTCGGTGTCGCGGCGCGCCGGCGTGCGCATTCAGCGTACGACCGCGACGCCGTGATCGCAGGCGTGCGCCGCATTG
Organism: Aromatoleum sp.; assembly: GCA_010365205.1. Lineage (GTDB taxonomy): Bacteria > Pseudomonadota > Gammaproteobacteria > Burkholderiales > Casimicrobiaceae > CAIWHR01. The sequence goes on from JAAFGU010000001.1 coordinate 23,287, forward strand.
TGGAGGCCGGTCTGTCGACGACGGTCGACTCCGATGGGCGGGGTTTGGCGTGACAGAGATTGGCGTGATGCGAGCTTCGGCCGCGAGCCAGCACGGCGTCGGGCTCCCGGCATGGTCGATCGTCCTGCCATGGGACCCCAGCCGGCCGGGCGGGGTCGACCTGGTGGCGCTGAACCTGTACCGTGAAATGCGCTCGCGCGGCGTGTATGAACCGCGGATGCTGATCGCGTCGTGGGAACATCCCGCGCCGCTCGACAGTGTCGACGACGGCCGGCCGACCACCCGGATCCGGTTGCGGTCGCCCGTTGGCGGTCGATCAGCGCTTGTGCATGCGCTGACATGGCTGCTGGCGCTACCTGCCGAACTTCCGCGCCTTGCCCGTCACCTGCGTGCACACCGCGTCGCCGTCGTGAATGCGCATTTTCCCGGGCTGTCGGCGCTGCAATTCGTGTTGGTCAAGCGCTTCCTCTACCGCGATCTGCGCGTCGTCCTCTCCTTTCACGGACTCGATATCGGCGGCGCGGCGCGGACGCGCGGACTCGAGCGCTGGTTGTGGCGACGCCTGCTGCGCTCCGCCGACGCGCTGGTTGCCTGCTCGCACGATCTCGCCGGGCAGATCCGGGCCTTCGATCCCGGCGTGACGGCGAGGACGGTGACCATCCACAACGGCCTCGATACGGACGGCTTTCTCGCCGAAGCCGCGCCTGATGCTGTTCTGGATCCGCGCCTCGAGGGCCGCCGTTACATCCTCAGCGTTGCCGCGTACGAGCCCAAGAAGGGCCTGGACGTGCTGATACGCGCGTTCGCGTCGCTGGTGCCGCGCGTCGAACCCGATGTCTTGCTCGTGCTGGTCGGCGTCGATCGCGGGATCCGCGCGGAGCTGCTGGCGCTCGCCGCGAACCTGGGTGTCGCCGATCGCGTCGTGTCGTTCACCGACGTCGCTCAAGCGCGCCTTCACCCCTTCTACCGGGCGGCGACCGCCTTCTGCCTGCCGTCGCGCCGCGAGCCGTTCGGGCTGGTACTGCTCGAGGCGGGCGCGTATTCGCTTCCGGTGGTGGCCTCGCGGGTGGGCGGGGTGCCGGAAATCATTGCGCACGGCGAGACCGGACGGCTCGTGCCGCCCGAAGACCCGGAAGCGCTCGCCGCCGAGCTGCAGGACCTGCTGTCGCACCCCGCTGAGCGGGCCCGGCTGGGCGCGGCGCTGCATTCCCGCGTGCGTGCACGGTTCACCTGGGCTGCGGCGTACGAGCGCTACGTCGCGTTGCGGGCGCTCGAGCCCTGACGCGCATCCCGCCGCGTCCGCCGTGCACCCGGAACCGCTCAAGCGGTGCGTAGAAAGTACACGGGTTTGTCGAACGCCTGCGCAATCACCACGCCCTTGAGGTTGGGCACGTATTGCATCCGGCTCATGATCGCCGTGTCGCCGCCGTTCACGCCCGCACCGTAGGCGACTGGAGGAGTGCCCGTCGTGGGCAGTTTCGAAACGGCGAACGTCGTCGGATCGATCACGTAAATCTCTTCGAGGTCCGTGAAGTACAGGAACCTGTCGAGCACCGGATCGTGGACGAAGCCTGCGCCGGATGCGCGACGCAGTGGCAGCCCCGAAGCGGGGGCGTCACGATAGGCGGCCGGACGCTTGGACAGATCGAAGTAGCCGATCTGCGAGTCGCCCATTCCGGGGCGCGGTCCGATCCGCACCAGTCGACTTCGCAGCGGGTCGACGAGCGCGCACCCGCGGTCGACGTCGACCCATTCGGTATCGGCCAGGATGGCATCCGGTTGCCCGGTGGCGTTGTTCCAGAGCTGAATTAGGTGCGAGCTGGGGAAATAGACGTCGCCGGTAACGGGATGCTGCGCCACCCAGTTCCCCTCGTATCCGCCGGCCCTGGCGTACATGCGTCCGTAGTGTTCAGCGGGGTACCAGCGGCCTCCGGACGCCAGAGGGATCGCATCGACCTGCCAGCCCTTGCCCTTGTCCATCGGCCAAACCGGGCCGCAACCATAGACGATCAACTCGTCGCGCCCCGCGTTGTATTGCGGCGCGTAGTACGAGTGCCGTGACACCGGCGTTCCATCGGGGTTGTAGAACGCGCTGCTGTTCGATTGATTGGTCCGCACGCCGGAGGCATTTGACGGCTTCACGATGCAGAACCATCGCGGCGCGTCGGTTTCCAGGGCAAGGGCGCGGACCTCGTTGCCGCCCCAAGTCCGACCGCCACCGCCGAACGACATCAGCATGCTGTCGGACTTGCGAAGGGCACCGCCGCTGAACGTGAAGGTACCCGTTCGCGGATTCGTGCCGAAGCCAATGTCCCGCCAGTTCCGGTCGGTGAGGCCAGCCGCGACCAGGTCGGCCAGCACCGCCGGGCTGTCGATTTGCCGCGTATTCGGAATCGCGACCCATTCGCCGACCTTCCTTCCCTGAAGCCATGCTGGAATCCGTGCGGCCGTTGCCGCGGGAAAGCTGAGCGGGGCAGAGGTGGACTTGATTTACGGGCCTCCGTGACGGTAGAAGAGCAGGCCGGGGTTCGGCATGCCGATGCCGCCCGCCCAAAGCGACCAGTCGTCGGGCACCCACGGGCATGGCAACGCCAGCGGTGTTCCGAGGTGGCCGTCGATCATGGCGCAGTCGAACGCCGAACGCGGTGACGTCGATTTCATTGCCCGTCATCCGCATCGATGATGATGCCTGCGAGATCGCCGTGGCCGATGCGGGTCAGGATGCCTTCGCGGCTGAGCATCAGCACGCCGGCAATCGGGGCGCTCCGCGCGTTGAGCGAGAACGTCAACGGGTTGCCGTCCGGATGCGTCACGAATGTGCGCAGGTCGAGCGATGCTCCGATCGCGAGCGCCGCGCCCGAAAAGCCTGCCAACCAGGCGGCCTCGCGATCGGAGGTGAATGACGACGCGGGTTCCTTCGTATTCTTGGCGCCGACCCCGCACGCCGCCGAAGGGGCGATGAGCGCGCCTGCGCCTGCGATGATGAAATCACGGCGAGAGGTCATTCCATTTTCCTCAGCGGAGTCCTCAATCTTTCACGGCGAGCAACGGCTCGTAGGCCGATGCTGCCTCGGTTCGCAACAGGGGCCGTTCGACCCCACGACTTGCAATCGAATGAATTCTAGACCAAATGCAATCGCGCTTCTGGAGGTTGCCGCACAGGCCGCGTGCGGCGAGATTTTGCAATCATCGGGATTCAAGCCAGCATTGCCGCCCGGCGAGACCGCCATTCTCAGCCCCACCGCGTCAGGATGCGGCGTACGTCGTGCGCAATCGGGTGCCGCACTGCGAAGACCATGGCCAGCCAGACCGGCAACGTCGTTGCCGCGGCGATGACGATGACCGCCCAGCCCGGGAGATGCTGGCCTCGAGACAGCACGGTCGCAAGGAGCGTTATGGCGATCGACGGAACGGCGATGGCCAGGCTCGGTCCGGCTGCCCGCAGAATGGCGCCAAGCGAAATGCCGAACACGCGGGAAAGGCTCACCTGCGATGCAGCCACCGAGACGAGCGACATCGCGCTCATTGCAATCGTGACGGCGATGAGCCCGAACGGAGCGGCGACAATCAGGACGGCGACGCGGCAGATCAACGTGAAGAGCAGCACGTTGAAGGCGGGTCGAAGGCGGCCGAGTCCGGTATAGAAGGTGCTCCAGAGCAGATACGGGACGTAAAGCATGTTGCCCAGCACGATGATTCGGACGAGGTCAACCGACGGCAACCATTGGGAACCGTAAAGAAGCGCGATGAGTTCGGGCGCCAGGATGCCCACCGCAGCGAGCGCGGGCCACACCAGCGCGGTCAGATAGCGTACCGTGTTGCAGAATCCTTGACGCAGATCTCCGCCCGCCCGATTCTTTTCGGCGAAATACGGTGCGGCCACCGTGTAGACCGCCGAAGTGAAAACCCGGTAGACGATGTCCAGGATGGTGTTCGCCCGGCCGTAGAACCCGACCGCGACGAGCGAAATCACGCGGCCGATGATCAGATCCGGGACGCCGCGCGCTACCTCGATCACGATGGCAGTGCCGCTCGACCACGCTCCGAAGCGAAATACCTCGCGCATGTGCCGCAGCGAGGGCCTCCAAGGCCAGTCGCGCGGACGGTACCGGAGAGCAAGCAGGATCGTCACGATGCTTCCGGCGAGAAGCCCCCACGCCATGCTCATGTAGCTGAATCCGGCAAATGCGAGCATCACGGTCGTGGAAGAACCGACGATGGCGCTCGCGAGCCGGACAACCAATATCTTCCCGAAGTCCAGGTTGCGGCGGACCCACGCCATCGTTACGGTGCCGAACGGGATCAGCATGAAAGAGATCGCCAGTACGGACATGACCTTGGCGACGCCGGCTTCGCGATAAAAGATTGACGCCGGCCACGCAACGAGCAGAAGAACGGCCGCCAGCCCGAATCCGGTCACCATCGCAAGCGCGGAAGCTGTGCGGATCTTGTCGACGGTCAGGTCGCGCTCTTGGGCGATATAGTCGGCTACGCCGAAGTCCCGCAATACCTGGGCCACTGCCACGAGGACCATCGCGACGGAAAACGTCCCGAATTCCGCCGGCGTCAGCAGCCGCGCGACGATCAGCGACGCAACGAACTGGATCAGCGTCGTGGCGTAGTTCTGAAGAAAGGAGAGCGCTAGCGCGCGACGGATTTTTGACAAGGGAACACGCTGCCCTGTGGGTGCCGCGATGATCCGCTCGGAGTCCTCCCCGGGCGGCGAAAGGTCCGGGAACATGTACCGGACAAATTGCGCATTCTAACCGGGACCAGTCCTGCATTTGTCGTGCCGCACGCACTCCGTTCCGGCGTCCGTCGCTGCCAGCCGGTGGCGCGCAGCGTGAATCGTCTGCGATCAGATGCTATAGTCGGGATCGTTTGGCGTATGCGGGATGAACGCGAGCGATGATCGTCAAGAACCTGCGCCGCGAGCAATTGGGGGGGAACGTACGGCTGTCGGCTGACATCGTTCACGAGACGGTGCCGGCTCCGTTCGCCGTGATCTACTACGAGGTCGAGGAACGCCACGCCGACCTGCTGACCGACAGCTACGCCCCGTTCCTCATCGCAGCACTGGTGCCGGCAGTGTTCCACGGAGAGGCCCGGATTGTCGTCGAAGGTGACGTTGCGCCTCTGCTCGTCGCCGGACTGCGCTGCGTGATGGGCTGGCACCATCACTGGTACGGCAAGCGGCATGCTCCGATTGCCATCGAGGCGGGAACTCGCGCGACCGCCCTGCCGCGGCGCCCATCGGCGGTATACCTTTCAGGCGGCATCGATTCGATGTTCACGCTTCGCCGCAACCAATTGGGATTTCCCGCAGGCCACGCGTGCCGGGCCGACTCCGCCATTCTGGTCAATGGTTTCGACGTGCGGCGTCCGGACGCCATTCGGATTGCGCGCGACCACGTGCAGCAGATCGCCGATGCGGCGACCTTGGAGTTGATCACCGTTTCGTCGAACGTGCCGCTGCTCGACGACGACTACCCACTCTGGGCGAAGCAGTTCGGCGGTGCCGCCTTCTGCTCGGTGGCACATGCGCTGGCACCCGGTTTTCAGCGGGTCTGGTTCTCGGCGAACAGTCCGATCCCCGATCTGACCCCGTGGACCTTGCATCCGGCGACCGATCCCAACTATTCCAGCGCCGACGTCGAGATTCGTCAGGAGGGGCTTGAATTCACCTGCGTCGAGAAGGTCCGCCTGCTTGCGCACTGGGATGTCGCCCTTCGTCACGCCCGAGTGTGCACGCGTAACCCGGTCGATCGACTCAATTGCGGGCAGTGCGAGAAGTGCATTCGCACCCAATTGGCGTTTCTGCTCGCGGGGCGCCTCAGCGATGCGTCGGTGTTTCCGAACGATGACATCACGGTCGCACAGGTGCGAGCGGTGCGTATCCGCAACGAGGGTCAAGCGCGCGACAACCACGATCTCGTCAGGGAGCTGCGCGCCGCGGGGCGCGCCAATCTCGCCCGCGCAGTTGCGGCTAATCTTCGCGAATACGAAAAATGGGTCGCGTGGCGCGATGGCACCGGCCTCAGGCACCGCGCCGCGCGCGTGCTGGGATTCCGGCACTAAGGGGCGCCGATGATCATCCGAAATTTTGACGTGACTTCGGTCGCAGGCGCGGCCCAGGTGAGCGCCGAAGTCGTATGGGAGGAGAGCGCCCGGGCATCGTTCGATCTCCACTTCCGGGTGCCCACGGAACACGCGGCGCTGATCTCCGCGAATGCCGACGCGTTTCTGACGGCGGCCCTTTATCCTGCGCGGCGCGCGGGTGAGCGGCGGGTTCGGGTCGAGGGCGAGGTCTGTCCTTACCTGGTGCGTGGTCTCGAAACCGCGCTCCATTGGCACTGGCACTGGTTCGGCGAGCGCTGCCCGATTGTCGCCATCGAGGCGCCCGCACGGACCCGACCGATTGCCACCCGCGACGCGGCCGGAGCGCTGCTTTTCTTCTCGGGCGGCGCCGATTGTATGCATACGCTTCGTCGCAACCGTCTGGAAGTGCCGATCAGTCACCCGGCTGCGATCAGCCACGGGCTGGTGATCGAAGGATTCGACATGCGACGGGGCAACACGTACGCGCGCTCGCTCGAAGCGTCGCGCCTGGTTGCGGCCGATGCGGATGTGGCGCTCGTGCCCGTAACCACGAACGTCCGCGACCTCGACCTCGACGACGAATTCTGGGATTGGGAGTTCCACGGCGCGGCGCTCGCATCGGTCGCACACGTGTTCGCGGGCGCGTTCGATCTCGCCTACATTGCGTCCGGAATCGAGATCGAGAGTCTTTTTCCATGGGGCTCGCATCCGCTGGTCGATCCGCTGTATTCGAGTTGCGATATCAAGGTCCGGCACGACAGCGCGGAGGTGCCGCGTCTGGAGAAGATCAGGCTGCTCGCCGAGTGGCCCATCGCGCTCGACAATATGCGCGTCTGTTACCGCCACCCGCAGAATTCCCTGAATTGCGAGGAGTGCGAGAAATGCGTGCGCACGATGGTCGAACTGGTCGCCGTGGGCGCTCTCGAGCGCGCGGGCGCGTTTCGGCACACCGACATCACGGCGGAACTCGTCCGCGCGGTCCGGTTTTCCCTTCAGTATCACCGGATCCGTTGGGAAGAGATGATCCCCGACCTCGAACGTCGCGGCCGTTCTGACTTGGTGGCGGCCATTCGGGAAATCGTCACGCGTTTCCATCGCTGGGACGCGTGGAAGCACGAGCGGGACTGGAAAGGGCGGATCAAGCGCTTCGATCGCCGATTCCTCGGCGGCCGGCTTCTGCCTTATCTTCGGCGCCTGTACGCTTGACGCGGATGGCGCTGACGATGCCGGACGACAAGGGCGACGACAAAATGCCGCGCGACGATTCGCCGCCGGCACAGATTCGGAGCGCCTTTGGCGCCCGCGCCCGATCTCGCATTCTCGAAATCGTGCGCGTAGCGCTGCTCGCAGGCAATCGCCTGGCTCGGCGGGCGGGGGTCGTCCCGCGCGGCGTGCTCGTGATTCCGCCGGCGGCACCGGGGAGCCTGGGCGACGAGGCGATGGTGGTCGCGACCATCGACGCCATCCGCGCCAGGTTCGCCGGCCATATCGGGTTGCTACGCTATCGGGGCGGTCTCGACTATCCGGTGCAGGTCGACGCAAGACTCGACCTGTCGCGGTATTTCCTCCAGGGCGGCGCGCGAGGCGACGAATTGCGCTTGCTGGCGGCGCTCTTTCGGTATCGCCACGTGGCGCTGCTCGGCGCCGACGTCCTCGATGGCTTCTATTCCGACGACGCCGTTCGCCTGCGGTTGCGACTTGTCGAGCTGGCGGCCCAGGCGGGCGCCTGCACCACTGTGCTCGGCTTCAGCCTCAATGCCCAACCTACGGCCGGTGCGGCGGCGCTGCTGCGCGCGCTGCCCGCATCGGTGCTCCTGTTGGCACGGGACCGCAAGTCGCAACAACGCCTTTCGTCGATCGTCGGCCGGCCAGTGGAGTGCGTCGCGGACACCGCCTTTCTGCTGGCCCCGGATACCACCGACCCGCGGGGCGATGAAATCGCGCGTTGGGCGACCGGGGTGCGTGCGCGCGGCGGCCGCGTGGTCGGCGTCAACCTGTCCGCGATCGCGATGGAGGCGGCGGGGCTGAAGCGCGCAGCGATCGTGCAGGTGGCGCACGATACACTCGAAAGGCTGGTCGCCGCCCGCCCGGCGACCGCGTTGTTGTTGATTCCGCACGACATGCGGGGCGACGCGTCCGACGTCAATCTTCTGCGTCAGCTCGCGGCGAGGCTCGAGCGTCCCGCCTTCGACGTGCGATTCCTCGTGCCGCCCCTGACGGCGCGACTGGTCAAGCGGGTGTGCGCCAGTGTCGACCTGGTCTGGACCGGCCGCATGCACGTTGCCATTGCCGCCCTCGGGCAAGGTGTGCCCATCGTGGCTCACGAGTATCAGGGCAAGTTCGCGGGTCTGTTTGCCGATCTCGGGCTCGAGAACATGCTGTGGGATACCGATCGCGAGCCGCTGCCGGCACCACTCACGGCCCTGCTTGTCGAGGCACTTGATCGCGCCGACGCGCTGAAGGCTTCGATCGCGCCGAAGCGGACGGCACTGACTGCGCGGGCGGCACGGAACATCGATCTGCTGCGCCTATGATCCTGTCCGGGTTGCGAAGTTCGACCGTCGCCGGATGGGCGCGACTGAGCGCGGAGGTTCGCCACGAAGTGGCCTCCGCGCCACTCGCGTCGCTGTTCGTCGAGGTCCCGGAGCGGTTCGGCGACTGGTTGCATGAAGTCTACGATTGTTTCGCGATCGCCTGTTTCGCGCCAGCGACAATGCATCGGGAGACGCGGCTCGTCGTCGAGGGCGATGTCTGTCCGCTGCTGATCGACGGCTTGGGCGTCGCGATGGCTTGGTACCGGCATTGGTATGGCCCGCGCTGGGCGCCGCTTGCGTTCGAAGCGGGGCGCCGCGCCGATGTGCTGCCGGCAAGCGGGCGTGTTGGTGCGATCTACTTTTCCTGCGGCGTCGATTCGCTGTACTCGTTGCGCAGGATCACGGCCGGAATGCCCTCCGCGCACTGGGGGGCGCCGCGGGCCGCGTTGTTCGTGATCGGTTACGACTTGCGCAAGCCGATGGCGATCGAGCGCGCCCTTGCGAACGCGCAGGCTGCGGCCGATTTGGCCGGCCTGACCCTCGTGCCGGTGCGATCGAACATACCGTCGCTCGACGACGACTACAACCTGTGGACCCTTCAGTTCGGCGGCCCGGGATTTGCCGCACTTGCCCATGCGCTGGGACGGGGAATCGCACGTGCCTGGCTGGGAGCCGATTGCGACATTCCGAATCTGGTTCCTTGGTGCAACCATCCGGCAACGGCGCCCGAGTTCTCGTCGCACGACGTCGAAATCCGGCAAGACGGGATCGAGGCCACACGGGCAGAGAAGGTGGGTGCCATTGCGGACTGGGACATCGCGCAACGCCATCTGCGCGTATGCACGAAAAATCCCGAGCACATGCTCAACTGCGGTCGCTGCGAAAAGTGCGTGCGTACGCGCCTGGAACTGCTGGCCTTCGGTAGTGCGGACGCGTTGCCGGCGTTCGGCGGGAGCACGCTCTCCGCCGCCGACGTGAACGCGATCGAGATACGGATGGATTCCATCTACTACGATGAGATCGTACCGCCCTTGCGTGCGCGCGGACGCGAGGATCTCATCGCCGCGATCGACGAGCGCAAGCGGGAATGGGCGCGGTACAAGCGCTGGCGCTCGGGCGGAACTCTGCGCGCGCGCGCCCGGCGGCTGGTCGGGGCCGGGTGAGGATGGGCAAGTCCACGGATGAGCTCGCAGCGGGTGGCCGACGCCGGATGGTGTCCCGACGTCAGCGCGTCGTCCGCAGCGACTGGACGCTAAGCCCGGCGCCGACGTGCGCCGGCACTGTACTTAGCGCCCGCGCCTCGCGCCAGAGGATCGCCGACATTGCGTAGAAGAGGTAGGCGAGATCAAAATACGCGGAGCTGAGGTGGGCTTGATTTACGGACGTCGATGACGATAGAAGAGCAGATCGGGATTCGGCACGTCGACGCCGCCTGCCCACATCGACCAGTCGTTCACCGGATCGTAGACGGCCATTCGCGCTTGAAGCTTCCTGCCGTTGGGGGCATCGACGGCGGCGACGCGCCAGCGGTTTTCCGACGGCTGGTAGACGTAGAGCCGGCCGTCGTTGAGGTTGAGGTATTCGACGACGCGATGCCGGCTGTTGAACACGATGTGCGTGTGGTTCGCCGCCCGCGGGGTCTCGAGCGGCCCTGGCGGCGGCGCGCGCTCGGAAAATGCACCGCTGTCCATGTCGATTCGGATGAACAGCGCATCGATCGGGTCGATTGTGTAGACGCAACGGCCCGACAGATCGATCGCGACATAGTCCTTCCAGATGCTGGGCTTGCGACCCCTGCTGTTGTCAGGAAGATTGACGGGCACGCGCCACGAGGGCGGCGACGTCGCAATGTCCAGCACCTGCATTTTCGGTCCCAGCCCGATCCGGCTTATGGTCCTTTTCACCGGATCGAGCCACGAGAACCACGAATCGGTGTAAGCGATGCCTGCGTCAACGCCCGCCCTCGACCACCGTCGCGGCGGCGGCGCGAACGGGTCGAACCACATCACCTCGTCATGGACGAAGTTCGCGTCGCTGGCACGCGCCGGTGTTTCGTTGGGTGGATTGTCCGTGGTGATATCCATCACGCCAGGAATCATCCAGAACCGGTGGAGCATGGCATCCCACTGCCAGCCGACGTAATCGGGGTGTTTGGGCTGCACCGAATTCCCGCCGAATCCGGCGTACGGGTACTCGAGCCGCCAACCCGCGTTCGGGTTCCGGGGATTCGCCATCCGCTCGGCGACGTCAAGCGACCAGGTTTCCTGGCGGTAGCTGCTGACCCATGGCTGCCCGCCGTAGTCGCCGCCGACGAAATAGATGCGCCCATTGTCCGGACAAAAGGCGCCCGTGACATGTTTCATCCCCCCGCCCCACGGAGGCGCGTTCGGGGCGAACCCGCACGGCAGCGCGAGCATGGTTCCGAGTAGACCCTCCGGAGTCTGGCACGCGAAGGTCAACGGCGTTGAGGTTGCCTTCACTGCCCGTCATCCGCATCGATGATCACAGCGGCGATGTCGCAGGTCGCGATTCGGGCCAGGATGCCTTCAGGATTGAGCGTAAGTCTGCCGACAGTAGGCGCACCATGCGCGTTGGGCGAAACGGTCAGTCGCTTCCCATCCGGGTGAATCGCGAACACGCGCAGATCGATCGAGGCCGCCACCGCGATGGCCGCGCCGCAGAGTGCGCGCCACCATACCGGATCGTGACGGAATGCACGCTGTCCCGAAGGTGGCGCCTCGGACGCGGTCGCGGCCCGGCATACGACCGATGGCGCCGCGAGAACTCCCGCACCCAGGACGATGAGATCGCGGCGAGACATCATTGCTTCATCTCCTTCGAGAACTCGGCCCGCGGCATCCAAACTGGATGTGCCGCCCGACGTTGGTCCGCAATGCGCTTCATGACACTGACCCTAGCGCAGGATGTCACGAGATTCAAGGGGTGGGAATTTCGGTAGAGTTTCGGCCTTGGAAGACGCCGCTCCTCATCGAGGCGACTTGGCGAGCGGCCATGATCCTGGCGCCTTGGGAAGTTGGTCGGCTCCTCCAACAGTTGCAGCAATGACAGTTTGCCCTTGATACTCTGGGGCCCACTCGCACTGCACTTCGAGAACCGCGTCCCGACATGCACTTAAGTTCCAAGCATCTTGGCGGACAAGATCGGCCGCATGACCGGCGCTTGACCGTTGGCACACGCCTGTTGCCGCTAATCGGTCTTGTCTTGGCGATGGCAACCATTTGGATTCCCGAGCTTCACCACTACTTTGTGCGAGCGGTTCCGGTCGAGGCGCGGGCCGTGGATTTGATGCGGAGGGCCCCGAGCGATGCAGTACTGGACGAATTGGCCAAGGCGCGCATACTGCATCCGGCTCGCGATGCGGTGGACCGCGCGAGTGCAATTGTCGATGCCGACCGGGCGTTGGAGGGGCGATTCGTCACCGAAGACGGAACGAGCGTCGCATTCAGCTGGCCGTTCGACGCTGCGGATCTCGAGCAGGGTCCGCTGGACTGGTCGCTGGCCGTGGCCGCGTTCGCAATTCCCGATCGGCTGCTCAAGGCCTACGATGCGACGGGCGAGCTCCGTTACCTCGACCAAGCCGTCGAGTACGTGCTGGCGTGGCAGAGGTTCGAGGCGTCGGCGTGGCTCCCGCGCGGGCTGATGTGGAATGATCATGCGATCGCGGAACGCGTATACGTCCTGGTCGACCTGTGGCGGTCGTACCGAAAACACCCGCGTTTCGACCCGGAGCGGGCAAAACTGCTTCTTGTCCAAGCCGAGCGCTGCGCGATCTATTTGGCACGCCCGGATCATTTCACATCCGCGACCAATCATGGCGTCATGCAGAACCTGGCGCTGATGCTCGTCGCGATCGCGATGCCTGGGTTGCCGGATGCAAAGCGGTTTTTCGACGTCGGCCGAGAGCGTTTCATCCGCCAATTGGATTTCTACGTGAGCCGCGACGGTGTCGTGCTGGAGCATTCGGCCGGCTATCACGAGTTCGGCCTGCAGCTGCTGCGCCTCGCGCGCCGCTATTTCGAGCTTGCAGGCGTTGCCCCGCCGGCAGGGTACGACGCCATGCTGGAGCGGGCGTCGCACTTTCTCGACGCAATGCGACGCCCCGACGGTTCGTTGCCGCTGATCGGCGACACGCGGGCGACTTCCCGGGCGGCACCGGCGACCATTCGTCCGGGAACGTCGGGCGAGACCACGGCGGAAACTCCGCCGGAGCGGCTCACGCCAGCGGGAAGATGCCTCATGTCCGCGGTTGCGGGATATTCCGTCTGGCGGACGCCGCTCGACGGGTCGCCGGACACGGCTGATCAGTCCCAGCTCGTGACCCTCTGGTCCCATTTTCCAGGGCACGGCCATAAGCACGCCGACGAACTGAGCATATTGCTCTGGGCGGACGGACAGGACTGGATCGCCAATGCCGGTTACTGGGCCTATGGAGATCCCGACCGTGGCAAGGCTGAGTCGTGGGACGGATCGAATGCGCCTCACCTTCTTGGCGAGTCGCCGAAAGCCGAACGATCGTCGGAGTTGATGGGTTCAAGTTGTTCTGGACAGAGCGCGGCAATCGATCTTCAGCGCGTCACGCGCGAGGGGCTGCGAATTCGACGCCAGGTGGTCCAGATCTCGCCTGTTGTCTGGATCGTGATCGATCACGCGCAGGGTGGTACGCGAACCTTGGTAACCAACTGGACGGGGTTTCCCGGGATCGACCTCGAAAACGGACCCATTCGGCAGAGCTTCCGCATGAAGCGTGCGACAAACGGCATGGTGCTCGACTTTGCGTACGCCGGATCCGATGCACCGGCACTACGACCGCTTCGGGGCAGTTCGGATCCGTTCGCCGGATGGGTTTTCATGGATCACGGGCCCGCGGCCGCGCCCGCACTGCGGGTCGAGCAGGCTGCGGGTGAATCATGGTCCGCGATGATTTGGGTCTTGAATCGCACGCCGTCCGTCTTCGGTGTGACCGAGGCACCTGCCGTGCGGTGGGGCGGGGTGGAGACGTGGAGCCTGTCGGTCGGATTGCCGGGCGGGCGTGTCGCCATCGTCCGGGACCACGCAACGATCACGATCGGCACGACACCGCCGCTCCAGCTGATGCCGCCCGCGGTCGACGTTTCGGCCGAGCAGGCGAAGATCGCGATTGCCTACGCCGCGCTCAAGGCCGACTTTCCAATCTACCGCGACCTTGGACGTTATCGTCGCCGCGCAGCTGTCGCGGCGATCGGGCTGTTTGCGCTCCAGGTGTTCATCTTGTACACGTCATCGCGTCGCTTCCGCGCCGTGGGCCGCCTCATGAACTGGGTGACGTTTATCGGCTGGATCCTAGTCTGCGTGTGGCTGCAGATGTATTATTTCGCGCACTAGAAGTGAACTTGGGAGCGTCGGGCGCTCCAACCAGGGAATCCGCAAATGCGCGACTATGCGCTAACCGCCTTCATCTTCGGCTCGATCCCGTTCATTCTGTGGCGGCCATGGATCGGCGCGTTGATGTGGGTTTGGATCGGGCTGATGAATCCGCACCGCCTCACCTGGAATTTCGCGTTCAACATGCCATTCGCCCAGGTCGTCGCGATCGCAACCCTGGTCGGTATGCTGTTCTCCGGCGAGAAATTCCGGATACCCTGGTCGCCGCCGGTCAAACTTTTATTCGCCTTGGTCGCGTGGATGTCGGTTAGCACGTATTTTGCCATCGATACGACAGACGCGTTCCCGCAATGGCAGAAGGTCATGAAGATCCAGTTCATGACATTCATCGTCATGATGCTCATTGCCGACCGGAAGCGGCTCGAGGCACTGGTCTGGGTGGCCGCGCTATCGCTGGCGTTCTACGGCGTCAAGGGCGGGATCTACACGTTCACCGGTGGCGGCTCGAATCAAGTGCTCGGCCCCGAGGGGTCGTTCATCGAAGGCAACACCGAGATCGGCCTTGCGCTGGTGATGGCGCTGCCGCTGGTCCGGGTCATGCAGATGAGCGCCCAGCGACGAGCCGTTCGCTGGGCGCTCGGCTTGGCGATGCTCCTGACTGGACTCGCCATTCTCGGGACACAGTCGCGGGGCGCGTTTCTGGGTGCTGCGGCGATGGCGATCATGCTATGGATCAAGAGCCGCAAGAAGGCGATGCTTTTCGTCATGTTGATCGCGGCCGTGCCGGCGCTGCTCGTCGTGATGCCGGACAGCTGGTTCACGCGAATGGAAGGCATCGGCAGCTACGAGCAGGACCGGTCGGCGATGGGACGCCTCTATGCATGGGAATTCGCCTTCCGCATGGCCGTGAAGCACCCGCTCGTCGGCGGCGGTTTCGCGAGCTTCACGCCCGAGAACTACGCCGTATATGCGCCCGACCTGACCGAGGCCGTCAACGAGAAGGGGGCGGTGGCCGATGCGCACAGCGTCTACTTCCAGGTGCTGGGTCATCACGGATTCGTCGGCCTCGCGATCTTCCTCGCGCTGCTGGCGGCCATGTGGCAATCGGCGGCGCGCGTCATGCGGGCGACGCGCGCAAGGGAGGACTTGAGGTGGGCGTACGACACGGCGGCGATGTCGCAGGTAAGCCTGGTCGGGTTCATGGTCGCCGGCGCATTCCTCGGCCTCGCCTATTTCGACCTGCTGTACACGCTGCTGGCGATCATCGCCATCACCGAGTCCCTGGTCCGCCGCGGACATGGGACCATTCCGGCGGTCGCGTCCACGGCCGACGCTGTCGGAGCGGCGCAGCAGCAACCGCTGCGACCGTAGCGGGAGCCGATCGCGATCCGACGACGGGATGCCGCGATCGAACCGATGATTGTCCGTGAACGGTGATTTCGAAACCGACTGGCGCGACCGTTTCAAGGAATTTGCCGAAGAGCGCGACGACGACGCCGGAATCGCCGGCTGGACGACGACCGGCCTCGAGGCCCGGACCCGACGATTTCTCGGACTGTGGCGGCTGAGCAAGCCCGACGACCGCTGGCTGGACGCCGGGTGCGGCGCGGGCACCTACAGCCGCCTGCTTCGGGATCGCGGAGCGGCGGTTATCGGCGCCGATTACTCGGAGATCGCGGTGCGGAAGGCCGCGCTACGCAGCGCAGCGGGGATCGACTACGTGGTCGCCGACGTGCGCCGTCTTCCGTTTCCGCCGGCCACGTTCGACGGCGCCATATGCTTCGGCGTCACGCAGGCGCTGTCGGCGAGCGCGCAGCCGATTGCCGAGCTTGCACGGCTCGTGAAGCCGGGTGGGGTGGTGTGGATCGACGCGCTGAACGGGTGGTGCCTCGTGCACGTCGCCGGAGCGCTTGACCGCAAGCTCGCCGGGCGTCGGATGCACCTGCGGTACGATTCGCCTATGGCAATCCGGAAGCTGATGGCGGCGGCCGGTCTGCAGGGATGCCGTGTGCACTGGATGCCGATCGTTCCCACGAGGTGGCAGCGCCTGCAGCCGATGCTGGAGAGCCGGTTGGCGCAGTTCGCGATGCGCGTCGTGCCGCTGATCGGCCTGCTGTCCTGTCACGCGTTCATCGTCGAAGCCCGGAAGCCGGCAAGCCAGTCGTGATGAGAAATGTCGTTGACACCCTGCTGATGAGGTGCGCAGCCCTCGTCGCTGCGGCTGGAGTCCGCGGGCGGCTGTCTGTGCTCATCTATCACCGCATTCTGCCAGAGCCCGACGACGTGAATCGCTGGGACGTGACGGCGGCGGAGTTCGAGCGGCAGATGCGGGCGCTGCGCGAGTCCTTTTCGCCGCTCCCACTGTCGGAGGCGCTCGAGCGGCTTGCGAAGCGGAGCCTTCCGCGACGTGCGGTCGCGGTGACGTTCGACGATGGCTACGCGGACAATGCGGAAGTCGCACTCCCAATCCTCCGCCGCTGCGGTGTGCCGGCAACGTTTTTCGTCGCAACCGGCTACCTGAATGGCGGACGGATGTGGAACGACAGCGTTGTCGAGGCAATCAGGCGGTTACCCGGCCCGACGGCTGACCTCCGGCCCGTCGGGCTCGGCGTCCTCGACATCGGTGACAGTGACCGCAGGCGCGACGCCATTGCCGGCATTCTCGGCCGCTGGAAGTACGAAGCGGCTACCGACCGCGAGGCACGCGCCACGGCGGTGGCGGTACTCGCGGGCCTGCTGCCGATGCGCGACCTGATGATGCGCGACGATCAAGTCAGGTGCCTGCGGGCTGCGGGCATGGAGATCGGCGCGCACACCGTCTCGCATCCGATCCTCGCGCGTTGCGCCGACGCGGACGCCGAACGCGAGATCGTCGACAGCGGCCGCTACCTTGCGGAGCTGCTCCGCGAGCCAATCCCGCTGTTCGCCTACCCGAACGGCCGACCCGGGAAGGACTATGAGGCGCGGCACGTGGCCATGGTGCGCAGAGCCGGATACCGTGCCGCGTTGTCCACCGCGCCGGGCGTGGCAGTAGCCGAGACCGACCGCTACCAGCTGCCCCGGTTCACCCCTTGGGATCGCGATCCTGGGAAATTCTCGTTTCGATTGGCCGTCAACTTCCGGAAAGCGATGCCGGAGACCGTGGCGATGATGTGATGAAGCGCGCGAAGACACTCGGATTGCGGACGATATGCGACGCTGCGTGCCCTCGCCGTCGCGACGACCCCGGGGGCGCGTCGCCGCCGGCGTTCCACCGGAAGGCGTTCCACCGGAAGGCGTGCGCAGGCGGCCGTCCGCCAAGGCTGGCCGACCGCATCGGGTCCTGCGGCCGGGAGGCTCCGATTGCCCGCCGGTAGCTTCAAGGCGGTGAAGAAAGGCATCAAGCGGCGCCTCAAGATGCTGCGGCAAGCTTTCGCTCGGACCTTCCGTTCATTCACGCCCGACGACTTGCTGGAGCGATTGCGGCAGCTGGGTATCGTGCCGGGTGACGTCGTACTCGTCCACAGCTCTTACGACGCATTCGAGGGATTTTCGGGCAAGCCGACCGATGTAATCGCGATCCTTCAGCGAGCAGTCGGCGCGGAGGGAACGCTGCTGATGCCGACGATGGCGTTCACGGGGACTGCCGTCGAGTACGTCAGTCGCACGCCGGTGTTCGACGTGGCGCGCACGCCCTCGCGGATGGGCCTGCTCAGCGAACTCTTTCGCCGCTCTCCGGGCGTCGTGCGCAGCGTGCACCCGACGCACCCGGTGGCGATCTGGGGGCGCGACGCCGAAGGACTCGCCGCCGATCACCATCGGGCGGGCACGCCGTGCGGTGCGGGGACCCCGTTCGCCCGGCTGCTCGAGCGGCAAGGTAAAATTCTGTTCCTGGGTGCTGATATCGACAGCCTGACCTTCTACCACACGATCGAGGAAATGCTCGAAACGCGCCTGCCGGCCTCGCCGTTCACGCAACAGGTCTATCAGCTGAAGTCGAAGTTGCCGGACGGCACGTCGGTCGTCACGCAGACGCGTCTGTTCGAGCCCTCCGTTTCCCGCCGCCGCAACCTCGGCAAGCTGGCGCCGGAACTGCGTCGGCAGGGCGCTTGGCACGAGGCGCGCGTGGGCCGGCTCAAACTGACTCTTCTGGGGACCAGCGATGTGCTGGCGGCGGTCGCCGCGATGGCCGATCGAGGGGCGTACTGCTATGACTGAGCACGCGGTGGACTTGGCAGCGGCCTTGGTGTCTCCCGGCGGCACGTCGGAAGGCAGCCCCTCGCGGGACGCGGTCGCTGCCCTGTTCGGGCAGGGCAGGCTCGACGAAGCGGCCGATGCGGCGCGGGCGCTCTGTGCCGCGCAGCCGGCGCC
>JAAFGU010000172.1:0-5674 GCA_010365205.1 Aromatoleum sp.
CATCGATCACCCCCGGATTGAGCTTGAACGTCGCGTTGAAACAGCAGAAGACGATGGCGTGATCCGGCAAGCCGAGCTCTGCGCGCGACGGCGGCGCGCGGTCCGCACGCATCCGGTCGTTGCTCTGGTAACTGCCCGGCAGCAGCACCAGCGTTTCGCTGTAGTCGAGGGCCTCGGCGAGCGGGGTGACGACGGCGTCGCCGATCAGGTAATCGACGAAGCGCGCGCCGAGCGTGCCCGGATAGCCGAGCCAGTGAACCTGGATCGGCGCGGGGCGGCGAGCCAGCACCTCGAACGGCGCGCCGTCGGTATGGCCCTTGAGGTCGACCAGCACGTCCACGCCGTCGGCGCGGATGCGCTCGGCCAGCGTTGCCGCAGTTGCACCGCGGGCATCGAAGAACCGGTCGAAGCTGGCGGCGACGCGCGCACGCCAGTCGCTTCCGTCGTCCGGGCCCGCCGAGTAGCCGAAGACCTCGACCTTGGCGCGGTCGTGCGCCTCGAAGACGCCGGCGGCGAGCACCGAGGTAGGGTGATCGTAGAAATCGCTCGACAGATAGCCGATTCGAAGCCGGCCTTCCGACAGCAGCCGGTGTGCGCCGGCCGCGCCGGCGAGAGTGGCTGTTGACCAGCGCTCGGCGCACGCGCGCTGCTCGCGGCGGGTCGACGGGTCGCTCAGGAACGAGAACGGCGTCAGCAGCGCCTGCCCATCGGCGACGCCTTTGCGGAAGCGGTTCTGCAGCACGACTAGGTCGTGCCAGTCGCCCATTCGCTTGCGCAGGAATAGGAGCTGCGACAGCGCCGCGCCATGGTCGGGCTGCAGTCGCAATGCATTGGCATACGCGCGCGCCGCCGCGACAAGGTCGCCCTGGTGCTCGGTGAGTGAGGCGAGCTGATTCTGCAGCGTTGCGACCGTCGGCCATCGGACCAGGGCCGCCTCCAGCACGCCGCGCGCGAGGTCGAATTGCCCGAGACGCTCGTGCAGCTGCGCCCTCAGTCCGGCCGGCGCGGCCTCTCCCGGCGCGATCGCCGAGGCGCGCGACGCGGCGTCGAGCGCCTCCAGCACTCGGCCTTGTGCGTCGAGCGCGAGCGCCAGGTGATACCAGGCGTGGGCGTGCCGCGCATCGGCGGTCAAGGCGTGCCGTGCCGACACTTCGGCATCGGAATATCGATGCTGTGCCAGCTCGGACGCGGCGAGGTTGCACCAGATCTCCGGCGAACGCGGCGCTAGCTGCGTCGCCTGCTTCAGCGCGTTCAGGGCGGCCTCGGGCCGGTCGACGGCCTCCAGCGCGTGCGCCAGGTTCGACCAGGCGTCAGCCGAACCGGCGTCGAGCTTCAGCGAGGCGCGGATGCGCTCGATCGCCACGGCGTGCTTCCCCGATTGCATCAGGACGACACCGGAGTAATGGAGCGCTGGCGCGTGCTCCGGTTGCGCCGCAAGAATGGCTTCGTAGCGGAGAAACGCTTCGCGCAGCTTTCCCCGCTGGTGGAGGTTGAAAGCGCGCTCGAATTCGGTGGCGATGGTCATGAATTGGGGGAGGGCGGGTCGGCGCGAAGTCTAGCGCAGCGTCGAGCCCGCGGCGACCCATTCCCGCGCGCAAACTGCTTCGTGGACAGATCGCGGACGGCGCCACGGCACTGCTCGACCGACCCATCACTGCCACATCATCGAAATCGGCAGGCGATCGGGCAAGGTGCCGACGAATCCGAGTGGGCGCATCTTGGGTTTGTCCGGAGGTATCTCACGAAGATCCAGCTGGATTTCGGTCCAATCCTGTACGGGTGCTGCACGCTCAGCGAGTTGGTAGGAAAGCATCCTGCCGTTTTCGACATCTCCGCGCGTGATCGCCCGGGATAACCAGCACGTCGGTCCACGCCCGGATGTTGGCGCAGAGGAGTCCCGCCATTAGTGCCGGTTGAGGTCGTGCGACGGGCGTCCACGTCGCAAGTGGGTTGCCGTTGCCGGCAGCCTGCCTTCGTAGGCTAAGTGTTGCCTGCGCCTGAATGTCGCATAATTGGTATTATGTAAACTTATTGTTTGGGAACTTCCGCGCAATGACACCATTAATCAGTACCGACTCCTACCCCGTTTGACCCGCATAGACGGGGCGTCGTGCCCGGCCCCGGGCATCCTCAGCTTCGCTTGAGGGAGTACGCGGCAATCGCCGCCACAACCCCGCAGTCCGCGCCTGCGGGCTCCGCCAGCTCGATGTCAAGGTCCGGAATCGGGTCGATCGCGTTGCGGATGAGTTCCGGAATGTCCCGCCGGAAGTACTGCCCACCTCCCACGAACAAGGGTACGGCGCGAATCCGCGTCACGCCGCGCACGGCCAGTCGCTGCACCCCCGCCTTCAAATCCGGGCGCATCGACTCCAGATAGGCGAACTCGACTGTGTGGTCAGGCGCCGCCGCACGCCCGCGTTCCGCGATCCGCAAGAACGGTTCGGCCCGCCGGGTATCACGCGCGCGATCGGAAAACTCAGGATTCCGAATTTGGCGGT
The DNA here is from genome assembly GCA_010365205.1 of Aromatoleum sp. GTDB lineage: Bacteria > Pseudomonadota > Gammaproteobacteria > Burkholderiales > Casimicrobiaceae > CAIWHR01. The sequence continues at coordinate 2,499 of JAAFGU010000172.1, forward strand.
GCTCGGCATCCGTCAGGGCATTCGCGGCGCGACCGATATAGCGCTGCGCGCTAACCATAGGACATTCAACTACTTCCAGTTATAGCGCGGCGCCGTTAACCTTGGGTTCGGTTCATAAAAATCCGCCCAGACATGTACCGCTACGACTCGTTCGACGGCGCAATTGTGGCACAGCGCGTCTCACAGTTCCGCGATCAGACACGGCGCTTTCTCGCCGGCGAACTGACCGAGGACGAGTTTCGTCCGCTGCGCCTGCAGAACGGCCTGTACATCCAAAAGTATGCGCCGATGCTGCGGGTTGCCGCTCCGTACGGCCTTCTGTCGTCGCGACAGCTGCGCACCCTCGCGCACATCGGACGCAAGTACGACCGCGGTTACGGTCATTTCACCACGCGGCAGAACATCCAGTTCAACTGGCCGCAGCTGGCGGACGTTCCCGACATCCTGGCTGAGTTGGCGGAGGTCGAGATGCATGCGATCCAGACCAGCGGCAACTGCATCCGCAACGTGACCAGCGATCATTTTGCGGGCGTCGCGGGCGACGAACTTATCGATCCGCGTCCCTACGCCGAACTCATTCGCCAGTGGTCGACGTTTCATCCGGAATTCGCCTATCTGCCGCGCAAGTTCAAGATCGCCGTATCGGCCGCCACCGACGATCGCGCCGCTACGCTGGTTCACGACATAGGCATTCAGGCGGTGCGCGATGCCGGGGGCGACACGGGTTTCCGTGTCCTCGCCGGCGGTGGGCTCGGGCGGACGCCAATCATCGGCCACGTGATCCGCGAGTTCCTTCCGCGTGCCGAGGTCCTCAACTACCTCGACGCCATCCTGCGCGTGTACAACCGCTTCGGACGCCGGGACAACAAGCACAAGGCGCGGATCAAGATCCTCGTCAAGGAGCTCACGCCGGAAGTCTTTACGCGCGAAGTCGAGGCCGAATGGGCGCGGCTCGAAGGCGGTCCGGGCACGGTCCCGGATGCGGAGATCGAGCGCATTGCCGCATTCTTCGTGCCGCCGCGGTATGAGCGCTTGCCCGGCGACGATGCGAGCTTCCGCGCCGCGGTCGCCGATAATCGTGCCTTCTCGAACTGGGTCAAGCGTAACGTGTTCCCGCACAAGGTGCCGGGCTACGCGGCCGTCACGCTTTCGCTCAAGAAGACGGGAGTGCCGCCCGGCGACGCGACGTCCGACCAGATGGATGCGGTAGCCGACCTCGCCGACGCGTACACCTTCGGCGAGGTCCGCGTCTCGCACGAGCAGAACCTGATTTTCGCCGACGTCCGCCAGTCGGCGCTGCTCGCACTGTGGGGCGAATTGAAGGATCTGGGTTTTGCCACGCCGAACATCGGGCTCCTGACCAATATCGTCTGCTGCCCGGGCGGCGATTTCTGCTCGCTCGCCAACGCGAAATCGATCCCGATCGCCGAGGCGATCCAGCGCCGTTTCGACGACCTCGACTACCTGCACGACATCGGCGAGCTGGACCTCAACATATCGGGGTGCATGAACGCTTGCGGCCATCATCACGTCGGGCACATCGGAATTCTCGGCGTCGACAAGAATGGGGCCGAGTGGTACCAGGTGTCGATCGGGGGCACCCAGGGGAGCGCCGCGGCGCTGGGCAAGGTCATCGGTCCGTCGTTCGCCGCGAACGAGATGCCGGACGTGATTGCCCGGCTGATCGATGTCTACATCGAACGCCGGCACAACGACGAGCGGTTCATCGATACCGTGCAAAGGCTGGGTGTCGAAGCTTTCAAGGAGCGCGTGTATGTCTCAACTCATTAAGCACCGCGGCGTCGTCGAAGACGACTGGACCCTGCTGCGCGACGCCGTTTCGCTCGCCGACGTGCCGGCAAGTGGCTCCGTGCTCGTTCCCGTCGCACTGTGGCTTTCGGCGCGCGACGCCCTCATCGCACGCGGCGACGTCGGCTTGTGGCTGCATCCGGGCGATGACCCCGCGATCATCGCCGGTGACCTCGCGCAGTTGCTGGTCGTCGCGGTCGATTTCCCGCAGTTCACCGACGGCCGCGGCTACTCGACGGCGCGGCTGCTCCGCGATCGTTACGGCTTCAAGGGCGAATTGCGGGCGATTGGCGATGTGCTGCGCGACCAGCTCTACTACCTCCAGCAAGTCGGTTTCGACGCGTTCGCCATCCGCGTCGACCGCGGCGCCGAGGGCGCGCTGAAGGGGCTCGACGACTTCGCCGGCACCTACGCGCCGACGGTGCCTGAACCGCGGCCGCGTTTCCGCCGCCGGATCGAGGGTCCGGGCGACGTCTGGTTTCCCGGCGCCTGACCGACCGGTCATGGATCTCGACCGCCGCACCGCCGACGCCGCCACGCTGCTCCTGCGCATCGCCTCGCACCATGCGCCGGCAGCGCTCGCGTCGAGCTTCGGGGCCGAGGACATGGTTCTCCTCGACGTGATCGCGCGTCACGCCCTGCCGATTTCCGTCTTCACGCTCGACACCGGACGGCTGCCCGGTGAAACGTATGCGCTGATCGATCGCACGCGCGAGCACTACGGGCTCACGATCGACGTTTACGCACCGGACACGCGCGCGCTGGAGGCATACGTTCGCGCCAACGGTGTCAATGCGTTCTACGACAGCGTCGATTTGCGGCAGCGCTGCTGCGCGATCCGCAAAACCGAACCGCTGCGCCGGGCCCTCGCCGACAAGAGGGCATGGATCACCGGAATGCGCCGCGCGCAGTCGGTCACGCGTCGGGACGTCGCGCTGGAGGAGACCGACGGCGAGTCCGGGCTGCCCAAATTCAATCCGCTCGCCGACTGGAGCGACGGTGAGGTGTGGGACTACATCCGCTTGCACCATGTCCCCTACAACCCGCTGCACGACCGCGGGTATACGAGCATCGGCTGCGCCCCGTGCACGCGTGCCATCGCGCCGGGCGAAGACGTTCGCGCCGGGCGTTGGTGGTGGGAACAGCCGGAACACAAGGAGTGCGGCCTGCACCGGCGCCCGCCCGACGCGGTACGCGCCGCGCCCACGCTCGATGCGGTGACCCCATGACGACCGCCGTCCTCGACCCCCCTGCCCGCGCACCGAACGCCGCCGCCTCTGTGACGCCGGCCGATCTCGACCATCTGGGCTGGCTCGAGGCCGAGGCGATTCACATCCTGCGCGAAGTCGCCGGCCAGTGCCGCAACC
>JAAFGU010000172.1:5686-6398 GCA_010365205.1 Aromatoleum sp.
AAGGATTCGCTGGTGCTGCTCCGCCTCGCCGAAAAGGCATTCCGGCCGGGGCGGTTTCCGTTTCCGCTGCTGCACGTCGATACCGGCCACAATTTCCCCGAAGTCATCGCCTTCCGTGACCAACGGGCGGTCGAGTTGGGCGAGCGGCTGATCGTGCGCACGCTCGACGAATCGATCGCACAGGGCCGCGTCGTGCTCAAACGCGCGAACGAGAGCCGCAACCCGCACCAGTCGGTGACGCTGCTCGACGCCATCGCCGAATTCGGGTTCGACGCCTGCATCGGTGGCGCCCGCCGCGACGAGGAGAAGGCGCGGGCCAAGGAGCGGATTTTCTCGTTCCGCGATGCGTTCGGTCAGTGGGACCCGAAAAACCAGCGGCCCGAATTGTGGAACCTGTACAACGCCCGGGTGCACAACGGCGAACACGTGCGGGTGTTTCCGATCAGCAACTGGACCGAGCTCGACGTCTGGCAGTACATCGCGCGCGAAAGGCTCGAGGTTCCGTCGATCTACTTCGCGCACGTGCGCGCGGTCGTGCGCCGCGGCACCGCGCTGGTGCCGGTTACCGACCTCACGCCGGCCGGCGACGGCGAACGCGTCGAGCACGTCACGGTGCGCTTTCGCACGGTGGGTGACATCACCTGCACGGCGCCGGTCGCCTCGGACGCGGCTAGCGTCGAGGCGATCATCGCCGAAACCGCCGCGACGACCG
>JAAFGU010000173.1 GCA_010365205.1 Aromatoleum sp.
CACGCGACGACGCCGCCCAGGCTGCCGCAGACGAGGATGCCCAGTACGCTGCCGATAATGGACGCCATGCGATCGAGGCCGGTTAGCGAGTGGAAAATTCAGGGAGGATAGCGATAGTACTGGGTCTCGCGGATGCGTCCAAATACGGGCCCCCGCTGGCCCTCATGAGCCCCCACTGGCCCGCGCCAGCCATCTCACCGCCGCCGTTCTGCCGTTCGCGGATTCGCTTGCGAGCGCGGTCCCGCACCAGTATAAAACGCTCTCGGACTCCCGCCGCTGCTGTCGCACGAGAGCCGCAGCCGGCGGGATCGCTTTCGACGGAACATCATGAGTCTGAGTACCGCCGCGGCGCGCGCCGCCCTCGCCGCGTTAGCATCATCATTCTGCTTTGCCGCCTCCCCGGTCGCCGCCGCCGACATGGCAAAGACGCTGCGCGTCGAGTTCCGCGTGGCCGAGTCGGGCTTCGACCCGCAGGCGTTCAACGACAGTTACTCGTCGCTGGTCGCCGACGCGATCTTCGATCCGCTCTACACATACGACTACTTCGCGCGGCCCATCCGTCTCGTTCCGCGCACGGCCGACGGCTTGCCGCAGATCACCGATGGCGGACGCAGCTACACGCTGAAGGTTCGTCCGGGCATCTACTTCGCCGACGACCCGGCGTTCAAGGGGAAAAAGCGCGAGCTCGTCGCCGAGGACTACGTCTACAGCATCAAGCGCATCTTCGATCCGAAAGTGCGTTCGTACTGGCTCTACATGTTCGAGAAGCACCTGGCCGGTCTCGACGAGCCGCTGGCGCGCGCCCGAAAAACCGGCACTTTCGACTACGACGCGAAGATCGAGGGCGTGCAGGCGCTCGACCGCTACACGCTGCGCATTCGCTTCAACGAGCCCGACTACAGTTTTCAGCACTGGCTCACCACCGCGCAGTTCGCCGCCGTGGCGCGCGAAGTCGTCGAGGCCTACGGCGATCCGTCCCATCGCGTGATGGAGAATCCCGTCGGCACCGGCGCCTACCGGCTGAAGAGCTGGACGCGCGGTCAGAAGATCGTGCTCGAGGCGAACCCCGGCTACCGCGACGATCCGTATCCGGCGCCGGGGACGGGCAGCGCGCCCGAGGACGCCGCGATTGCGAAGGGCTACGTCGGACGCAAGGCGCCGCTGGTCGGCAACGTCGAGATCAGCATTCTCGAGGAGGCGCAGCCGCGGCTGCTGTCGTTCGAGCAGGGCAAGCTCGATTTCCTCGAGTTGCCCGCGTCGCTCGCCGGCAACGTGCTCGACGGCGCGCGCCTGAGGACCGCGTACGTGGAGCGCGGCATCAAGTTGCACCGGCAGGTCGAGCCGTCGGTCGCGTTCAATTTTTTCAACATGGACGACCCCGTCGTCGGCGGTTACACGCCGGAAAAGATCGCGCTGCGCCGCGCCATCGCACTCGCCTACGACCGTGAGGCCGCAATCCGCACGCTCGCCTATGGCCAGGCGCTGCCGGCGAGCCAGCCGGTGCCGCCGGTGGTGCCCGGCTACGACCCGTCGCTGGCGTCGGCGAAGACCTACGATCCGGCCGCCGCGCGTGCGCTGCTCGACAAGTTCGGCTACCGGGACCGCGACGGCGACGGCTTCCGCGAGACGCCCGACGGTAGGCAATTGACGATCGTGCGCGCGTCGACGCCGGATGGCGCCGCTCGCGCCTCCGACGAGCTCTGGAAGCGCTGCATGGACGCGATCGGAATCAGGATGACCAACCTGAAGCAGAAGTGGCCGGAACTGAACAAGATGTCGGAGGCAGGCCAGCTGATGATGTGGGGGCTGTCGTGGATATCCTCGATCCCGGTCGCCGACACGTTCTACAGCACGCTTTACAGCCACAACATCGGCACGTCGAACGACGCGCGGCTGCGCCTGCCCGAGTACGACCGGCTCTACGAGGAGTCGCGCTCGCTGCCCGACGGCCCGGCTCGCACGGCGCTCTACCGGAAGATGACCGAACTCGTCATCGCGTACGCACCGTGGATGCTGCAGACCTACCCGTACGACAATGTGCTGGCACAGCCGTGGGTGCACGCGTTCAAGCAGCACGCGTTCCTGCGCAGCCAGTGGCGGTACTACGACGTCGAACGCTGACCCCCGTCCGCCGGCGCCGGATGGATGTTGTCCACCCAGTGCACCGACTCGGGATTGGGCTCGACGTTGGGCAGGTCGAGGTTGACCACCACCGGCTCCTGCCCGCTGCGGCAGAGCACGCAGGACAGCGGCTCGTCGTCGCTGGCGTTGATCTCCTGGTGCGGGACGAACGGCGGGATGAAGATGAAGTCGCCCGGGCCGGCCTCGGCGGTGAACTCGAGGCGGTCGCCCCATTTCATCCGGGCCCTGCCGCTGACGACGTAGATGACGCTCTCGACCGGGCCGTGATGATGGGCGCCGGTCTTCGCCTTCGGATGGATGACGACGGTGCCCGCCCACAGCTTCTCGGCGCCGGCGCGGGCCGCGGTGATCGCCGCGGCGCGGTTCATCCCGGGCGTCTGCGGCGTGTTGACGTCGAGCTCGTTGGCGCGAACGACGCGCACGCCGTGCAATCGCCACTTCGGTTGCCTGTCCGGTTCGCCGCCAGCACCCATCGCTCCTCCGTGCATCTGCGTCAACGTGCTACTTGACCATCCCGATCGACCGGGCGATCTCGAGATAGACCTGCGCGCGTTCCTTCATGAACGCCGGCATTTTCTCCAGCGGGATGTCGGTGACCTCGAAACCGCCCTCGGCCATCCGCTTGCGCAGATCGGGATCCCTGTTGATCGCGTCCATCATGTCGGAGACCTGCTTCTGCACCGCCGGCGGCGTCGACTTCGGGACCGCGATGCCGCGATAGGCGCCGTCGACCCAGTTGAGCCCGAGTTCGGTGAAGGTTGGCACGTCCGGAAACTGCGGCAGCCGCTTTTCGGTGGCCACCGCCAGCATCCGCATCTTGACCTTCTGCTGGATCGCAAGCGTCGAATACGACATCGCCGCCGACACGTGCCCGCCCAGGATCGCCGAGATCATGTCGCCGGTGCCCTTGTACGGGACATAAGTCGTCTTGATCCTCATCTCGCGGTCGAAACGGGCGGCCGCCAGATGGTTCGCCGAGTTCGTGCCCGAGCCCGCGATCGTGACCAGCTCGGGTTTCTCGCGCGCGGCGCGGACGAGATCGGCGACGCTCTTGAACGGACTATCGGCCGCGACGACGATCGCGTCGGGCGTGTAGTGGAAGAAGTGGACCGGCGTCATGTCCTCGGTCTTGTACTGGACCTCGCCCTCGAGCGGCTGCAGCACGATATGCGGCAGGTTGATCCCGGCGATCGTGTAGCCGTCGTTGGGCAACGAATTGAGCTGCGCCCAGACCAGGCCGCCGCCGGCGCCGGCGCGGTTGACGACGACCATCTCCTGATTGAACTTGGTCTTGAAGACCTGCTGCTGCAGCCGGGCGGCGATGTCGGATTCGCCTCCCGCGGGAAACGGAATGATGTATTGGACGGGCTTGTCAGGGTAGACCGCATGCGCAGCGAACGAATAGGCAAGGGCCAAGACCGCAACGCCCCAACGGTGAACTATCCCGATTCGCATGCTCTCCCCCTTGTTCCGGTGTCCGAAGTGCCCGGACCATCGTCGGCCTCGCTCGCGGGACCCGGTTCACCTTTGCGCTGCCGCAACGCGGATGCCTGCCGCAGCCGCGTATCATGTTAGTCCATTTCACGCGGAGGAGCACCATGAGCACCAGAGAAGTCGTCATCCTGAGCGGCGTCCGCACGGCCATCGGCGATTACGGTGGCAGCCTGAAGGACATCGCACCGTCGGACCTCGCCGCGCGCGTGGTCAAGGAAGCGCTGGCGCGCTCGAAGGCCGATCCGAAGGACGTCGGCCAGTGCGTATTCGGCAACGTCATTCACTCCGAACCGAAGGACATGTACATCTCGCGCCTGGCGTGTGTGAACGGCGGATTGCCTCACGACACCGGCGCGCTGACGCTGAACCGCCTTTGCGGAAGCGGGATGCAGGCGATCGTCAGCGCCTCGCAGTACATCCTCCTTGGCGATACCGACGCGGCCGTCGCCGGCGGCGTCGAGTCCATGAGCCGCGCCGCCTACGCGTCGACGACGCAGCGCTGGGGTGCGCGGATGAACGACTCGAAGATGCTCGACATGATGGTCGGCGCGCTCACCGATCCGTTCGACACGATTCACATGGGCGTCACGGCCGAGAACGTCGCCGCCAAATGCGGTCTGACGCGCGCCGACCAGGACACGTTCGCGGTCGAGAGCCACAAGCGCGCCGCCGCGGCGATCGCCGCCGGCCACTTCAAAAGCCAGATCCTGCCGGTCGAGCTCAAGAGCAAGAAGGGCCCGCTGATGTTCGACACCGACGAGCACGTCCGCGGCGAGTCGTCGATGGAAAGCATGGCCAAGCTGAAGGCCGTCTTCATCAAGGAAAACGGCACCGTCACCGCCGGCAACGCGTCGGGCATCAACGATGCGGCCGCCGCCGTCGTGCTGATGGAAAAGGCGGCCGCCGCGAGCAAAGGGCTGAAGCCGATGGCACGGCTCGTCGCCTACGGCCATGCCGGTATCGACCCGAAGATCATGGGTCTCGGCCCGGTCACCGCCATCAAGCGCGCGCTCGCCAAGGCGGATCTCAAGCTCGAGCAAATGGACGTCATCGAGTCGAACGAAGCCTTCGCCGCGCAGGCGCTGGGCGTGTCCAAGGAGCTGGGAATGAACGCCGCGAAGGTCAATCCGAACGGCGGCGCGATCGCACTCGGACATCCGATCGGCGCGACCGGCGCGATCCTGACGGTAAAAGCGATGTATGAACTGCACCGCACCGGCGGCAAATACGCGCTGATCACCATGTGCATTGGTGGCGGGCAGGGAATCGCTGCAATCATCGAGCGCATGTAGCCGCGCCTCGTCCCGGAGTGACGGAACAAAAGGGCCCCGCGGGCAATCCGCGGGGCCCTTTTCTCGGAGCGACGGACGGTGACGCCGCGCAGTTGACGCTACCGTAGCCGTGCAGTTTGCGGCAACATGTGCGCGCCCCGTTTGGGCGAGCGCCGCGGCGCCGGATCATCCGCATCCGAAAACCCGCCGTCCCGGGTCAATGCAAAAATCAGTCACTGGAGGAATCGCATGCTCTCGAAACCGTCATCCCTTGGCCTCACCATCGTCGCGGCAATCCTGGCGCTGTTCACGCTCGGGGCCTCGGCCCAAGCGCTTCCGTACGGCGCGCCGATTTCGACCGATAGCGCGAAAAAGGTTGCCGCTGCGGCCTTCGCCGAATCGCGGAAGAACAACTGGACGCACGCAATCGCCATCACCGATCCCGCCGGCATCCTGGTGTATTACGAGCGGATGGATGGCGTGCAGAACGCGGCGCCTCAAGTAGCCACGGCCAAGGCGCGCTCGGCGGCTCAGTTCAAGCGGCCGACCAAAGCGTTCCAGGACGATGTCGCGGCCGGCGGCGTGGGACTGCGTTACCTGAGCCTTCCGGGCGTAGTCGCCGCCGATGGCGGCGTTCCGCTGGTGATCGACGGCAAGATCGTCGGCGCGATCGGCACCTCGGGCGGAACGGCCGCGCAGGACGGGCAGGTTGCCGGGGCGGGCGCGGCTGCGCTGCAATGACATCGCGCGGCGGCCCT
>JAAFGU010000174.1 GCA_010365205.1 Aromatoleum sp.
ACTCGAGTGGCTGCTCGGATGGACGGGTGATCTCGCCCGCGTCGCTGCTGGCGGCGCGCCGCGACAGAACCCCGACTTCGCCGACGCGCTGAGCTCGCTCGCCAACGCGGTGGCGCCGTTCCCGCTCTTTCGCTATCATCGGTCCCTGTTGCGCCAACGTGCGCTGCTTGCGCATCCGCTGCAGCCGCGACTCGTCGCCGAGGCGCTGTTGATCGAATATCGGGATCTGTTCAGGTAAAGCTCAGGTAACTTCAGGAAACGGATGGCGGAGAACAAACCCAGCGGCGCGGTCGCGAGCGGGGCCATGGCGGCCAATGCGGCGCGGCCGGGAGTCCTTTCGCTCAATATTCGCGAGCGGCCGGCGCTTTACGCGGCGTTCATGCCGTTCCTGCGCGGCGGCGGCATCTTCATTCCGACAGCGCGCCAGTATCAGCTGGGCGAGGAAGTGTTCATGCTGCTTTCGCTGATGGACGATCCGAACCGCATCGCGGTTCAGGGCAAGGTGGTCTGGGTCACCCCCGAGGGGGTGCAGGGCAATCGCACGCAGGGCATCGGCGTTCAGTTCACGCAGGACGATACCGGCGCCGCCGCGCGCGCGGCGATCGAGAAGATTCTCGGCGAGAAGCTCGCGTCGGTGCATCCCACGCATACGATGTGACGCGGCGTCATCGTCCGCCGCGACGCGGGCGATTCGTTCGGCCGTCGCTACGGCTGGCAGGCCCGGTTCCACGTCCTGGTGCCGAACCCGATGTTCGTTGATTCGCACTGTCATCTCGATTTTCCGGAACTTGCCGCCGAATTGCCGGCGCTGCTCGACGCGATGGCCGCGGCGCGGGTCACGCACGCGCTCTGCATCTCGGTCAACCTCCCCGATTGGCCCGCCGTGCATGCGCTGGCGATGGCGCATCCGAATCTGTACGCGACCGTCGGCGTACATCCCGATTATGAGGAGACGCCCGAGCCGACGGTGGACGATCTGGTCGCGCTTGCTGCTCGGCCGAAGATCGTCGCCATCGGCGAGACGGGGCTCGACTATTACCGGCTCTCGGGGGACCTCGAGTGGCAGCGCAGGCGCTTCCGCGTGCACATCCGCGCAGCGCGGAAGGCCGCGAAACCGCTCGTCATCCATACGCGCAGTGCGGCCGAGGACACGCTGGCGATCATGCGCGAGGAAACCGCGGGCGAACCGGGCGGGGTCATGCACTGCTTCACGGAGACCTGGAACGTGGCGCGCGCCGCGCTGGATCTGGGGTTTCACATCTCGTTTTCGGGCATTGTCACCTTCAAGAACGCGCTCGCCTTGAAGGACGTGGCGCAGCGGGTCCCGCTCGACCGTATGCTGATCGAGACCGATTCGCCGTATCTCGCGCCGGTCCCCTACCGCGGCAAGCGCAACCAGCCGGCTTTCGTGCCGCACGTGGCGGTGGAGATCGCCAGGCTGCGCGGCGTGCCGGTCGACACCATCGCGCGCGCCACAACCGACAATTTTTTCCGCCTCTTTCGAATCGATACTGATGCCCGCGATCCGCGTTGATCGGACGCTGCGTTTCCTTGGCCAGGTCGTGCTGTGCGCGGCTCTCGCGCTCGCCGCGCTGCCGGTCATGGCGCAGCAGATTTACGAGGACTTCGTCATCGCCGTGGCCAACGACCGCGCTGCCGAGGTTCGCGGGCTGCTCCGGCGGGGCATCGACCCCAACACCGTCGACCCGAACGGCGACCCGGTCCTGCTGCTGGCGGCGCGCGCCGGCAACGCGGCGACCGTTGACGTCCTGCTCGCGAGCCGGGCCGGTGTCAACGTCCGCAACAAGTACGGCGACTCGCCGCTAATGGTCGCGGCGCTGAACGGCCACCTCGAAATCGTGCAAAGGCTGCGGGCGCGCGGCGCCGAGGTGAACGGTTCGGGCTGGACCGCGCTGATCTTCGCCGCGACCGGGGGTCACGACGACATTGTTCGCTATCTGCTCGCCGAGGGCGCGGACATCAATGCCGCGTCCCCCAACGGCACGACCGCGCTCATGATGGCCGCGCGCGAGGGCCGCGACTCGACCGTCGAATTGCTGCTTTCGCGCGGCGCGAGCGCCGTAGCGCGCAATCAGGGTGGGATGGGAGCGCTGGACTTCGCGAAGCGCAACAACGACGATCCGATGGCGGAACGCTTGCGCCGCGCGGGCGCGCGCAATTGAAAACGCAAGCGTCCGGCCGTCGCGTTCAGGGACGCGGAGCGGCGGAAGAGGGCGCTTCGAGGGGCGCCGCGGCGGCTTCGCTGACTAGCGCCGGCATCATTTCCGGCAGCACGCCGACGAGTCGGCGCGCGCCGTTGAAGTGCTTCTGCCAGTAGCTGTTGTCGATCGTGGCGACTTCGACTTCGCGTCCTCGGCGCGGCGCATGGATGAATCGGTTGTCGCCGAGGTAGATGCCGACGTGAGAATAGGCGAAGCGGCGCGTGTTGAAAAACACCAGGTCGCCCGGCATCAGGTCGCCGAGCGCGATCTGCTCGCCGACCCGGCTCATTTCCTTCGCCGATCGCGGCAGCGTGACCCCGGTTACCTGCTGGAAGACGTATTGGACAAGTCCGCTGCAGTCGAGCCCGGTCCGTGGAGCGCTGCCCCCCCACTTGTAACGGACGCCCAGCAGTTCCAGCGCCGATGACGTGAGGTCCCGGGCGGTAGCCCATGCTGACGTCGCCGCATCCGTAACGCTCGCCGACGCCATTTGCGCCAGCGAGCGCTCTCCGCCGTCCTCGGCGTTGGCCAGCGGAGCAACGGCGGTCAGCGTGGCGCAGCAGAAGGCGGCGGCCAGCCGTTTAAGGCGGGGCGGGGCGGCGAGCATCGGGCATTGTCCGCGATTCGGCCATTTCGGGCAAACGGGTCCCCGGCCTCACGTTTTCTCTGCGCGCTTGTTCCGCTGTCTCGGACGCGGGAGGGGGCGGTCGATCGCGCGCCGTCGGCGCGCCTCCTTCGGGTCGACGACCAGCGGCCGGCAAAGCTCGACACGGTCACCGTCGGCAAGGACCGTAGACGGCGCCGCGCGCCGGCCGGCGATGCCGAGGGCCATGGGCGCAGCGTCGAAATCATAGGCGCGTGCGAGTCCTGATCCGGAAACGGCGTCGGCCGCCGTGGCGCCCGCCGGCAGTTCGACCGTGACGATGTCCTGAACGTCGGCCGTGGCCCAGACGACGGACACGCGGATCCGTGGCGGTTTCATGCGCGCGTGCCGTAACGCCTTTCGGCACGCCGGACGAACGCGTCGATGAACGTGTTGGCGACGTGGCTGAACACAGGCCCGACGACCCGTTCCAGCAGGTGCGTCGAGAATTCGTAGGCGAGTTCGAACTCGACCTTGCCGGCATCCGGGGCCAGCGCGTGGAAGCGCCATTCTCCGTGCAGATGACGGAATGGCCCGTCGTTCAGCGTGACGATGATCGATTCGCCGGCCCGGCTCGCGTTGTCCGTCGTGAAGTGCGCACTGACACCGTGATAGTCGATGTCGATCCGGACGGTCTTGCCGGTCGACCGTTCTTCGAGGACATGCACGCCGCCGCACCACGGCAGGAACTCCGGGTAGAGCTCGACCTGGTCGACCAGCTCGAACATTTCGAGGGCACTGTACGGCACGAGCACCGATTTTTTCACGCGCTGCATGACCGGGCTGCTAGACTTTCGGTGTCGAAGGCTGACCGCCTGCCGAGCCGTTGGAGCGAACGCCGCTCGACTCCCCTGCGGGCCGTCAATGCGGCGTCGCGCCACGAGCCGCGCATTCTTCTCGCATTGATCCATGAGTATCGTCGAAAACCGGAAAGCGTTTCACGACTATTTTATCGAGGAGCGCTTCGAGGCCGGACTCGCGCTCGAGGGCTGGGAGGTGAAGGCGATCCGCGCCGGCCGAGCCCAGATCAAGGAAGCGTATGTCGTCGTGAAAAACGGCGAGATCCTGCTGATCGGCGCGCATATTACCCCGCTGACGACGGCTTCCACGCACATTCACCCGGATCCGACCCGCAGCCGCAAGGTGCTGCTGCACCGGGCGGAGATCAACCGGTTGGTCGGCCAGGTCGAGCGCGCCGGCTATACCCTGACGCCGCTCAACCTTCATTACAGCAAGGGACGGGTGAAGCTCGAGATCGGTCTCGCCAAGGGCAAGAAGCAGTTCGACAAGCGCGCGACGATCAAGGAGCGGGAATGGAACCGCGAGCAGCAGCGGCTGTTGCGCAATCGGACCGGCGTCACGCGCGTCGTGCGCGGCGCGTGAACGGGCGCGCCGCGATCCCTGACACCGCGCGGGCAGCACGGTGAGCGTCGCCCGCGGCAGTTCCGCCAGCTGGCTCTGATTTGAGGACCGACACCATGGACTTCCGGCTAGCCCCTGAACACGAGACCTACCGCGCGCGGATCGAGGCCTTTGTCGGCGAGCGCTTGATCCCGCTCGAGGCCTATCCGGCAAACTACGACGATCACGAGAATATCGCCCCCGCCTTGCTCGAAACGTTGCGCGCCGAGGCGAAGCGCGCGGGTCTGTGGGCTTTGCAGGTCCCGGTCGCCTGGGGCGGGCAGGGGCTGCCGGTGGTCGCGATGGCCGCGTGCTACGAAGCGATGAACGCGTCGATCTTCGGACCGGTGGTGTTCAACAGCGCGGCTCCGGACGACGGCAACATGATGGTGCTGGCCCAGGTCGGCAGCGACGTGCAGAAGGAGCGCTGGCTCAAGCCGATCGTCGAAGGCCGCGTGCGCTCGGCCTTCGCAATGACGGAGCCGCATCCGGGCAGCGGTTCCGATCCCGCGATGACGCTGACCACTGCCGAAAAGCGGGGTGATCGCTGGGTCGTCCACGGCCGCAAGTGGTTCATTACCGGCGCCGGAGTGGCGCAGCATTTCATCCTCGTCGCCAAGACGTCCAACGATTCGCGCAAGGGGCTCACCGCGTTTCTGTTCGATCGCGACCAGCCCGGGTGGCGAATCGTGCGGCGAATTCCGATTATGGGTCCCGAAGAGCACGGCGGGCACTGCGAACTGGAATTCGACGGCCTGGCGATCCCCGATGAAAACCGGCTGCTGAACGTGGGGGACGGGCTCAAGGTGACGCAGATCCGGCTCGGCACCGCGCGGTTGACCCACTGCATGCGTTGGCTCGGGCTTGCCAAGCGTGCGCTCGGAATCGCGCTCGACTACGTGGAGACGCGGCAGAGCCATGGCCGCGCGCTTGCGGAGCGCGAAAGTGTGCAGACAATGCTGGGCGACGCGGCGATGCGGATCGAGATTGGCCGCCTGCTGACCATGCGCGCCGCGTGGAAGCTCGATCGCGGCGAATTCGCGAGGAAGGAGATCTCGATGGCGAAGGTCGTCGTCGCCGGCGTGCTGCACCAGGCGGCGGACACCGCAATCCAGCTTAACGGCGCGCGCGGATATTCGAAGGACACCGTGCTCGAATGGATCTATCGCTACGCCCGGCAGGCGCGCCTGGTCGACGGCGCGTCGGAGGTCCACCAGCAGGTCCTCGCGCGCTTTCTGCGCGAGGAGCGCGAAAAGTTCTGGCGCTGGGACGTCTGAACCCGGCCACGGCTGGCCCGAAGGCGCGCCCGCGGGCTGCGTTCGGTTGCGCTGCGCCTGAGCGACGGTCGGCGCCTCCAATGCCCCGCAGTCGATCCGGCGCCGACCTGCGGGG
>JAAFGU010000175.1 GCA_010365205.1 Aromatoleum sp.
CGGCGCTGGTCGCCCTGTTTGCCGCCGTCGCGCCGGCCGCCGCGCAGACGCCGCGCGCGCTGCTGCCGGATTTCACCGAACTGTACGAAAAGCAGAGCCCGGCCGTCGTCAGCATCGACGTGACGCAGAGGGTGCGCGCCGCACGCGGTGGGCCCGACATCGCGGAGGACGATCCGTTCTACGAGTTCTTTCGCCGCTTCGGCCAGGTTCCTCGCGGGCGCCAGGCGCCGGACCGCGACCAGCAGTCGGTCGGTTCCGGATTCATCATTTCGAGCGACGGGTATCTCGTGACCAACGCCCACGTCGTCGACGGCGCCGACGAGGTCAAGGTCAATCTGGCCGACAAGCGCGAATTCAAGGCCAAGGTGATCGGCAGCGACAAGCGCACCGACGTCGCGCTGCTGAAGATCGACGCGAAGAACCTGCCGACGGTCGCAATCGGCGATCCGGACAAGCTCAAGGTTGGCGAGTGGGTCGTGGCGATCGGCAAGCCGTTCGGGCTCGAGAACACGATGACCGCCGGCATCGTCAGCGCCAAGGGCCGCGACCTGCCGCAGGAAAACCTCGTCGCGTACATCCAGACCGACGCGGCGATCAATCCCGGCAACTCGGGCGGGCCGCTGTTCAACCTCAAGGGCGAGGTTGTCGGCATCAACTCGCTGATTTTTTCCCGCTCCGGCGGATTCATGGGCCTCGCGTTCGCGATCCCGATCGACATTGCGATGAACGTCGCCAACCAGATCAAGGACAAGGGCCGCGTCACCCGCGGGCGCATCGGTGTGCAGATCCAGGAGGTCACCAAGGAGACCGCCGAGGCGTTCGGGCTTACGAGAAGTGCCGGCGCGCTGGTCAACGCCGTCGAAAAGGGCAGTCCCGCCGACAAGGCCGGGATCGAGGCCGGCGACATCATTCTCAAGGTCGACGGCCGCGACGTCCATTCATCGGTCGAATTGCCGCGCATCGTCACCGCGGTGAAGCCCGGCGCCAAGGTGACGCTGACCGTCTGGCGCAAAGGCGCGTCGCGCGATTTCGCCGTCACCGTTGCCGAAATGAAGGACGACGCCGCGAGCGCGCAACCGCGCCGCAGCGCACCGGTGCCGAAGGAGAAGGCGAAGCCGAACCGGATGGGACTCGTGCTGTCCGACCTGACCGACGACCAGAAGAAAGAGGCCGACGTGAAGAGCGGCGTGCTGGTCGAGGAAATCGCGGCCAGCGTGCGTGGCAATGTGCAGCCGGGCGACATCGTGCTCGCCCTCGTCAGCCGCGGCCAGACGACGGAAGCGAAAAGCGCCGAGCAGCTGAACGGCCTGCTCGCCAAGCTCGACAAGGGCGCGTCGGTGACGCTGCGTCTCAAACGCGGCGAGCAGGAGTTCTTCGCGACGCTGAAGCTCAACGGCGGCGAATGAGTCCGCATGGGCGCGCGGCGGGCGGCGTCCGGCGCTCGCGTTCGGGCGAACGCGACGCTGCCGGGCGGCGTGCGGTGGTGAGCCGATGAGATTCACGCTGCTGTCGCGCGCGTATTGCCATCTCTGCGACGAGATGTTGACGGCGTTGACGCCGATGGCGGCGGCGCACCGCGCCGCGATCGACGTGATCGACGTCGATGATGCCGGCAACGCGGGGCTCGCTTCCGCGTGGGGCGATCGCGTGCCGATT
Source organism: Aromatoleum sp. (assembly GCA_010365205.1). GTDB lineage: Bacteria > Pseudomonadota > Gammaproteobacteria > Burkholderiales > Casimicrobiaceae > CAIWHR01. Next base: position 1,657 of record JAAFGU010000175.1, read on the forward strand.
CTGTTCGCCGGCGATCCCGACCCGGCGAACGAACTCTGCCACTACCGGATCGACCGGCGCCGCGTCGAGGCGGCGATGGCGAGCGCCGGATTCGCGCGAAACCCGGAAATCCGCTAAAATTCAAAGGATTTGTGCGGCGCAAGGGCACTTTTCCGGTGCCCTTTTGTTTTCGCGCGCGTCCAACCGTCTAGCGAGCCCGTGGACCACATCCGCAATTTTTCCATCATTGCCCACATCGACCACGGCAAGTCGACGCTGGCCGACCGCTTCATCCAGCGGTGCGGCGGCCTTTCGGACCGCGAGATGGAGGAGCAGGTGCTCGACTCGATGGACCTCGAGCGCGAACGTGGCATCACCATCAAGGCCCAGACCGCGGCGCTGTCGTACGAGGCGCGCAACGGCGAGATCTACCGGCTGAACATGATCGACACGCCGGGCCACGTCGATTTTGCCTACGAGGTCTCGCGCTCGCTCGCTGCCTGCGAAGGCGCGCTGCTCGTCGTCGACGCATCGCAGGGAGTGGAAGCGCAGACGGTCGCCAACTGCTATACGGCGATCGAGCAGGGCGTTACCGTGGTGCCGGTGCTGAACAAGATCGATCTGCCGTCGGCCGAACCCGATCGGGTCATCGAGGAGATCGAGGACATCATCGGCATCGACGCGCAGGACGCGATTCTCGCCAGCGCCAAGACCGGCGACGGAATCGACGACATCCTCGAAGCCGTCATCCTGCGCATTCCGCCGCCGAAGGGCGATCCGGCGGCGCCTTTGCAGGCCTTGATCATCGACTCGTGGTTCGACAATTACGTCGGCGTCGTGATGCTGGTCCGCGTGATGGAGGGAGCGCTGAAGCCGAAGGACAAGATCCAGCTGATGGCCACCGGCGCCGTCTACGGCTGCGAACAGGTCGGCGTGTTCACGCCGAAGGCCGTCGCGCGCGATGAGCTGTCGGCGGGCGGCGTGGGCTTCATCATCGCCGGCATCAAGGAGATCCACGGGGCGAAGGTCGGCGATACGGTGACGCTCGCCGCGCGCCCGGCCGCCGCCGCGCTGCCGGGATTCAAGGACGTGAAGCCGCAGGTATTCGCCGGGCTCTATCCGGTCGAGTCGAATCAGTACGAGGCGCTGCGCGACGCGCTCGACAAGCTGAAGCTGAACGACGCGTCGCTGCACTACGAACCCGAAGTCTCGCAGGCGCTCGGCTTCGGCTTCCGCTGCGGATTCCTGGGCCTGCTGCACATGGACATCGTGCAGGAGCGGCTGGAACGCGAGTACGACATGCATCTGATCACGACGGCGCCCACCGTCATCTATCAGATTCTGATGCGCGACGGCACTGTGCTGGAGATCGAAAATCCGTCGAAGCTGCCCGACCTTTCCAAGCTGGAGGAAATACGGGAGCCGATCATCACCGCGACGATCCTGATGCCGCAGGAGTACGTCGGCCCGGTGATCACGTTGTGCACGGAAAAGCGCGGAGTGCAGAAAAACATGCAGTACCTCGGCCGTCAGGTGATGCTGACCTACGAGCTGCCGCTCGCCGAGGTCGTGATGGACTTTTTCGACAAGCTGAAGTCGGTGTCGCGCGGCTACGCATCGCTCGACTACGAGTTCAGGGAATTCCGCGCCGCCGATGTCGTGAAGCTCGACATCCTGATCAACGGCGACCGGGTCGACGCCCTGTCGGTGATGGTGCACCGGTCGGTGTCGCTGTACCGCGGGCGCGAGGTCGCGGCGAAGATGCGCAAGCTGATCCCGCGGCAGATGTTCGACGTGGCGGTGCAGGCGTCGATCGGCGCGCAGATCATCGCCCGCGAGAACATCAAGGCGATGCGCAAGAACGTGCTTGCCAAATGCTACGGCGGCGACATCACGCGCAAGAAGAAACTGCTGGAAAAACAGAAGGCCGGCAAGAAGCGGATGAAGTCCGTCGGCAACGTCGAGATTCCGCAGGAGGCGTTTCTGGCGATTCTTCAGGTCGGCGACAAATGAGGCGCGCCTGCCGGATTCGCGGTGACGGCGGCGGCATCGGCCGCGTACCCGGCGCGGCGGACACCCGGGTGGTCATGCGGGCGGAATTCGCCGGCACGCTGCGACCAATGACCCGAACGGCGGTCCGGACGACGGTGCCCGTCGGTAGCTGCCGTGCGAGAATTTGCCCGGCTGCATCCCTCCGGCCACGCCCGCACCCAAGCTTGCTTCGCTGAACCCGATGAATTTTGCGCTGATCCTGTTTGTGATGACGGTTTTCACCGGGGCGGTCTGGCTCGCCGACCGACTCCTCTTTGCCCGGAATCGGCCGGCGGACGCGCCGGAGCCCTGGTGGATCGAGTATCCGAAGAGCTTCTTTCCGGTGCTGCTGATCGTTTTCCTGCTGCGCTCGTTCGTCGCCGAGCCGTTCAAGATTCCGTCGTCGTCGATGCGGCCGACGCTGGAAGTGGGCGACTTCATCCTCGTCAACAAGTTTACGTATGGCATCCGGCTGCCGATCGTCGAACAGAAGCTTATACCGCTGTCCGACCCGAAGCGCGGCGACGTCGTCGTCTTCCGCTACCCCGTCAATCCGTCGCAGGACTTCATCAAGCGCGTGATCGGGGTCGCAGGCGACGAGGTGGCCTACCGCGACAAGCGGCTGACCGTCAACGGCAAGCCCTGGCCGCAGAAGGGCGACGGCTCGTACAGCTACCTCGAGGGCCTGCGCTTCGAGACCACGCAGCGTTTCACCGAAACGGCGGAGTCGCGCGACGGGCCCAAAGACCACGAAATCGCGCAGAACCTCCAGGCGCAACCGGTGTATCCGCAGAACGTCCGTCCGTTTCCGGGCCGCGAGAACTGCGATTACAATGAACGAGGTTTCGTCTGCAGGGTGCCGCAGGGTCACTACTTCATGATGGGCGACAACCGCGACAACAGCGACGACAGCCGGTATTGGGGTTTCGTGCCGGACGACCACATACGAGGGCGGGCCTTCTTCATCTGGTTCAACTGGGACGACATTTCGAGCCTCGCGTTCAAGCGTGTCGGAAGCGGGATCCGATAGGGGGAATGATGCATAAGCGGACAAGCCAACGCGGTCTGACGATCCTGGGATTCCTGTTCGTGGCGGCGGTCGTCGTCTCGTGTGCGATGATCGGCTTTCGGGTTGCCCCGTCCTATATCGAGTACTACTCGGTCGAAAAGGCGCTGAAACGTTCGCTCGAGGAGACCAGCGATATCCAGTCGCCGGCGCAGGTGCGAAATGCGTTCCAGCGCTTTGCTGACACCGGGTACATCGACTCGGTCCGCGGGGCCGACATCGACGTGCAGAAAAGGGGCAACGAGATCACCGCGTCTGTCAGCTGGACGCGCAAGCTGCCGCTGGTGGCCAACGTGAGCCTGTTCCTCGAGTTCGACGCGTCGGCCACGCGCTGACGCCGCGTCCCGGCGGATGCCGTCCACCGCCCTGCGTGACCGTCTCGGTTACGCTTTCCGCCGTCCGGAGCTGCTGGCGCAGGCGCTGACGCATCGCAGTTACGGCGCCCACCACAACGAGCGGCTGGAATTCGTCGGTGATGCCGTATTGAATTGCGTCGTCGCGGCAGCGCTCTACGCGCGTTTTCCGCAAGTGGCCGAGGGCGACCTGTCGCGGTACCGCGCCCATCTCGTCAATCGCGATACGCTGGCCCGGCTTGCGGGCGCGCTCGCGCTGGGCGGCGCGATCCGGCTGGGCGAAGGCGAGCAGAGGAGCGGCGGGCCGGGGCGTCCATCGATCCTGGCCGATGCGCTGGAGGCGGTCTTCGGCGCGGTGTTTCTCGACGGGGGGTATGATGCGGCGCGCGCCGCCATCGAAGCGGTGTTCGCGGATGATTTCGCCGCGCTCGACCCGGCGAACCTCGGCAAGGATGCGAAGACGCGCCTTCAGGAGTGGCTGCAGGCGCGGCGCATCGCCGTGCCCGAGTACGCGGTAACGGCCACCGCCGGCGAGGCCCATGCGCAGACGTTTACCGTCGAGTGC
>JAAFGU010000176.1 GCA_010365205.1 Aromatoleum sp.
CGCAGACCGCGATCAGCGCGAGTGCCGGCAGCAGCACCGGGCGCGCGACGCCGGTGGCCGCCCGGTGCCGCGCGCAATAGCGGGTCCAGCCCCAGGCGACGAGAACGCCGATCGCGATCCCGGCAGCCATCCACAGATGCGCGGCGCTCCAGACCGGAATCGGGTACTGCAGCCCGTTCTTGCTCAGATAGACGTGGGCGAGCGGCTGCAGCGCGTCGTCGGCCGACGGCAGCAGCTCGGTGAGGACGAAGTACCAGATGAAGAGTTGCAGCAGCAGCGGGACGTTGCGGAACAGCTCGACGTACGCCGTGCACAGCGAGCGCACGAGGTAGTTGCGCGACAGGCGCCCGATGCCGATCAGCGTGCCGAGTATCGTCGCCAGCACGATGCCGACGACCGCGACGCGAAGCGTGTTCGACAGCCCGACGATGAACGCCTTGCCATAGCTCTCGGCAGAGTCGAACGGGATGACGCTCTCGCCGATCGCGAACCCGGCCGGCTGGGTGATGAAGTCGAAGCCGCTCTTGATCCCGCGCAGCCTCATGTTCTCCAGCGTGTTCTGCAACAGGTACGTGCCCGCGGCGAATAGCAGCACCAGCGCAGTGACCTGATAGATCAGGCTGCGAAACGACTTGCTGCGCCACGACCAGCGGCGCGTCTTCGGAGAGGCGGCCATGCGAACAGCTCCCGTCGTCAATCGCGATGTTCGCGCCCTTCGGCGCCGCCGTCACCGGCGCTCACGCGGGAATCCGGAGTCGTTCAAAATCGCCGGAAGCCGGCGCGCACCCGCGTCGCGGGCACGGCCGGATCGGCGAACCGTTTCGGTCTGGTTTGGAAACGCCGGATCAGCGGATCGGCGGCGCGTACATGAAGCCGCCCTTGCTCCACAGATTGTTGGCGCCGCGCGGCAGCTTCAGTGCCGACTTCGGCCCGACGTTGCGTTCGAAGATCTCGCCGTAGTTGCCGACGGCCTTGATCGCGCGATACGCCCAGTCCTTGTCGAGGCCGAGGAGCTTGCCGGTGTCCTCCGACGTTCCGAGAATGCGCTGCACGACCGGATCGGTCGACGACTTCATCTGGTCGACGTTGGCCTGCGTGATGCCGTACTCCTCGGCCTCGATCAGCGCGAACACGACCCATTTGACGATGCTGAACCACTCGTCGTCGCCGCGGCGAACCGACGGCCCGAGCGGCTCCTTCGAAATCAGTTCGGGCAGAATCACGTGGTCTTCCGGATTGTTCGCTTCCTTGTTGCGGACTGAGGCGAGGCCGGAGGCATCCGTCGTGTACGCCTGGCAGCGCCCGGAGAAGTACGCCTTGTTGGTGGCTTCCTGCGTCTCGAACACCACCGGTTTCATGTTGAGACCGGCCGCCTTCGAATAGTCGGAGAGGTTCTTCTCGGTCGTGGTGCCCGATTGCACGCACACGGTCGCGCCCTTGAGCTGCTTGGCGCTGGTCATCTTCGATTTCTTGGTCACCATGAAACCCTGGCCGTCATAGTAGGTGACGCCGGTGAAGAAAAGACCGAGCGACGCATCGCGCGTCAGCGTCCAGGTTGTATTGCGCGACAGGACATCGATCTCGCCCGACTGCAGCGCCGTGAAGCGCTGCGAGGCATTGAGCGGCGTCCACTTGATCTTGGTGGCGTCCGACAGGACCGCCGCAGCCAGAGCCTTGCAGATGTCGACGTCGAGTCCGGTCCAGTTGCCTTGACTATCGGCCGCCGAGAAGCCGGGCAGGCTCGGATTGACGCCGCAGACGATCTGTCCCTTCTGCTTGATTGTATCCAAGGTCTTTCCGGCGTGAGCCGTACCGACGAAGGCGGCGGTCAACGCGACCGCAACGACCAGTTTATGCATGCCAGTTCTCCCTCTGGTTGACGATACGGTACCGCCTCCCGGTACCGCGCTTCGCGGGTGAGTTTATGCCCAAGCCGAGGCATTGGCGAGGGGCGCCGACAATGCGCGCCATTACGCATTGACCGGCTGGATCCCGAGCGCGGCGGCCAGGCGCGCGAGCCCGGTTGCCGTGGTGTCGAGATCGTGCACCAATGCGATGCGAACAAATCCCCTGCCGTCATTGCCTCCGGCCGGCGCCGGCTGGGTCAGGAACTCGCCGGGGAGCACCTTCAGCGCGGACCCCGCCCACAGCGACCGCGCCAGCGTCGCGCCGTCGTCGACCCGCAGCCACAGGAAGAACCCGCAGGGCGGACGATAGTAGCCTGCGCAACCGCCGAGAAACCGATCGGCAAGGTCGAAGCGCGCGCGCAGGCGGGCACGCATCGCGTCCACGTGCGTGTCCTCCGACCACAGCGCCGTCGCCGCGGCCAGCAGCGGCAGAGGCGTGCACGCCGTTCCGTTCAGCCGCACCCGGTTCAACGCCGCGATGACCCTCGGATCACCGACGGCGAAACCCGACCGCATCCCGGCAGCCGACGATCGCTTCGACAGCGAATGCAGCACGAGGGCGTTGTCGAGCCAACCGTCGCCGCCGTCCATTTCCGCCAGGACGTCGAGCGCACCCGGCGGCGGCTCGCGGTCGTACAGCTCGGCATAACATTCGTCGAAGACGACCAGGAAACCGTGTTCGCGGGCAAGTCCGATCGCGTGGCGCAGCTGCGCCGCCGGCAGTACGTGCCCGTCGGGATTCGACGGCGAGCACAGATAGAGAATTTCGGTGCGCGCAAGCGTCGCGGAATCGAGATCGGAAAAATCCAGCGCGAACAGCGGAAACCCGCTGTGCCGCAGATACCGCGGTTCGGCGCCGGCCATGATCGCCGCCACGCGGTAGGTCTGGTAGAAAGGGTTGGGCATCAGCGCGAGCGGTGTGGCGCGCGTCGGGCTGACGGCGACAGCCGCCGCGAGGAAGAGCGCCTCGCGCGTGCTTGCGACGGCGGACAATTCGAGCTCGCGCCGAAGACGCCCGCGCACGCCCGGATAGCGACGTTCGAGATAGCCGGCCGCGGCGGCGAGAAACTCTGGCGTGCCCAGCGACGGCGGATACCGGTTCCACTCGCCGGCGTGCGCTGCGACGGCTTGCGCCAGGACCGCCGGTGGCGCGTCCTGCGGCTCGCCGACGTGCATCATGATCGGCGTCAGGCCGGGGTTCGGCGCAACGCCGGCGAGCAGTGCGTCAAGGCGGCGAAAAGGGGATTCGAAACGGTCGACCCGCTCGTTCGTTCGAAGCGTCATGACGCGCACTCTACCCGAGAGCATCGGCGCGAGGCGCCGCCCCCTTTTCCGAAGGCGCGCCGCTTGCATCGGCGCGCTCATCGGGCCGCTTCAGGCGCCTCGCCGCCAGCGCGTAGCCACCCGCGGCCCCGTCAACGAAATGCAGGTGGTTGCTTTCGCTGACCGACGGGACGATGCAGGTCATGATCGCCGTCGACTGGCGGTGCAGGCCGAAGCGCGCGATGTTGTCGGCCTCGGCCTGCGCGAGTCGGCGCTCGATCCGGTCGGCCAGCGCAGGCGTGCAGTCGAGCGTCATGCGCAGCCCGTCGTCGAATTTTCGAAAGTCGGAGTTTTCGACGACTTCGCGCCGGTACTTCGCCGGGTCGAAACCTGCGAAACGGATACCGAGGCGGATAACGATGAAAGCGATCAGCGTGTCGAACAGCAACCGAATGCGCCGTGCCCAGAGGCGCTGTCCGGCTTCGCGGGACGCCCGCGCCTCCAGGTCGAGACCGGCAGGAGGCCAACCGACCCGGGGACCTCCCGCCGGAACGGGCCTCGCCACTTCGCTGCTCTGTTCGAGATCAGCGAGCAGCGCTTCGACCACCCGGCGATACGCGGGATCGTCGTTGTTCACGGGGGAGAGCAGCAGCGAAAGTATCACTCCGTGCGTCGCCGGCATTTCCTGCCAGCGGCACGACAAACCACGGAGGTCGGGGCGCGAGTGCGGCGGCGCCGGCACCACGCCGAAGCGGCCGCTCTTCATCGCGCGCTCCGCCCAGGCGAGCCCGCCGCCCGCGAACATTGCGTAAGAGACATTGCCCGACGGCGCGAACCGGGCGACGCGCAGGTCGAGCCCCTGTTCGCGGACGACGGACACCGGAACGAGCGCGACGCGAAGTTCCAGCTCGAGTTCGTCGCGGACCCAGGCTGCCGTCGTTGCCAGGGCGGCGCGCGCGACGTCTTCGTCCTGCGCCGATACGGCGAAGTTCGCCCCGTCCCCACCGAACACAAAGGGAATCTGACGTCCCTGCAAAGCGTTGGTGACCGCCGCGATCACGGCCGCGCCCGCCGTGTTGACGGCCTTGTAGCTGCCGATCTCGATCGCTTCGGTCGAGCCGATGACGTCGGCCAGGCCGATCAGCCAGTCGTCGGGAACCGGTTGATAGCGCGACGGGTCGACGATGCTGGCAAATCCATCGAAGATGGGCAGCCGTGCATAGAAGTCGGCGCTGTCTCGCATCGGACCGCAGCTGTTCCGTTGATTCGAACCGTGACTAGCGATCATAGCTCAGGAACGATCGCCGGGGGCCGGCGGAGGCCCCCTCGTCCGAGTGCGGGGAAACGGTGGCGCTTGCCGCCGCTCGCCTACGCCGTCGTGCGTAGAGGTCAATGAACGCCGGCGACGGCGGTGACCCCGCCCGACGGTGCGACGTTTCAGTCCAGGCAGTGGAACTCCAGGACCTCGGTCGGGTCGTCGCGGTGGGCGTGACCGAAACAGCAGTGGCCCCGCGCACGGATCGTCCACTCCTCCCGCCGCAGCATCACTTCGTTCTCGCCCTGGACGGTGACGAAGGTGCCGTTCGAACTGTGGTCGATGAGGACGAACTTGTCGCGCCTGCGCTCTATCCGGGCGTGCATCCGCGATGCGTTCTTGTCGGCGATGACGACGTCGTTCTGGGCATCGCGGCCCAGCGTCAGCGTCATGTTCGATTCGCCGAGCTCGATCTCGCGCCGACCGTGGACGATCTTGAGCCGCTGCGGCCGCAGCACGAGGCGCGGCGAGAGTGCCGTCAGTTCGTCCGCCGATTCCTCCCAGAGCAGCTCGAAGATGCCGATGTCCTTCTGCTTGCCCTTGACGTTCAGCGAGTCGAGGTGCCGTGTCGCCGAGCGCAGCGGGGCCGACAGCTCGGCGATGGTCTCCGCCGAGGTGATGATCTGGCCGCCTTTGGCGAGTTCGGTCATGCGCGCGGCGACGTTGACCGAATCGCCGAACACGTCGCCCTGATCCTCGATCACCGGTCCGAAGTGGAACCCGATGTGCAGGGAGACCGGCGTGCCGACATGCGTGCGCTGCGCGGAAATCCGGTTCTGGATGTCGCGGGCCGCGCGCGCGGCGTGGTCGGCGGTCGAGAATGTGGTCATCATCTCGTCGCCGATGGTCTTCACCACCTGGCCGCCAAACTCTTTGCAGACCTGGGCCACGATCCCGAGGCAGCGGTCGATGGTTGCCCGCGCCTCGGCGTCGCCGAGGGTCTCATAGAGCTTGGTGCTGCCGCTGACGTCTGCGAACAGGATGGCAAGGCTGCGGGCGGGCTGATTCATGCGCTCAGGATCGACGGTAAATCGGCGCAGTATAAGGCAAGACCGCGCGCGTCGCGGCCGCGAGCCTTGTCCAATGGGGTATGAGTCTGAGCGGGGAGCGTGATTCCAACGGGGTATGAGTCTGAACGGGTAGCCGGTGTCGATCATGATCCGAG
>JAAFGU010000177.1:0-5625 GCA_010365205.1 Aromatoleum sp.
GTTTCCGGGCGTTCGACGGAGCGTTTGCCGGCGTCCCGCACCTCGTCTGTTATGCGATGAAGGCGAATTCGAACCTCGCCGTTCTGAACCTCTTCGCGCGTATGGGCAGCGGGTTCGACATCGTGTCGGGCGGCGAGCTTGCGCGCGTGCTCGCGGCCGGCGGCGATTCGCGCAAGGTCGTGTTCTCCGGCGTCGGCAAGACCGAAGCCGACATGCAGGCCGGCCTCGACGCGGGAATCCTCTGCTTCAACGTTGAATCGGCGGCGGAGCTCCAGACGCTCAATGCCGTCGCGGGTCGCTCCGGCAAGGTCGCTCCGGTCTCGTTCCGCGTCAATCCCGACGTCGATCCGAAGACGCATCCGTACATCTCGACGGGCCTCAAGGAGAGCAAATTCGGTGTTGCCTTTGCCGACGCGCAGGGGCTTTATCGGCGCGCCGCCGCCCTGCCGAACATCGCCGTGCGCGGCATCGACTGCCACATCGGATCGCAGATCACCGACCTGTCGGTCTACGTCGAAGCAGCGGCCAAGATGTTCGCGCTGGTCGACCGGATCGAGGCCGACGGCATCGGGCTCGAGCACGTCGACCTGGGGGGCGGACTCGGCATCCGCTACCGGGACGAGGAGACGATCGATCCCTACGAATTCGCACTCGCCATCAAGCGGGCGGCGGGGACGCGCCCGCAGCGGCTCTTGTTCGAACCCGGCCGATTTCTCGTCGGCAGTGCGGGCGTCCTGCTGACACGCGTCGTCAACCTCAAATCCGGCGATGGCCGCGATTTCGCGATCGTCGACGCAGCGATGAACGATCTCCTCCGACCCGCTCTCTACGACGCCTGGCACCCGGTGGATGCGGTGCGACCGCGCGAGGGTCCCGCGCGCACCTGGCAAGTCGTCGGGCCGGTCTGCGAAAGCGGGGATTTTCTGGCGCACGACCGCACGCTCACGCTCGCGGACGGCGACCTCCTCGCGATAGGCGCGGCCGGCGCCTACGGTTTCGTGATGAGCTCGAATTACAACTCGCGCCCACGTGCGCCGGAGGTGATCGTCGACGGCGCGGCGATGCATCTCGTCCGTCCGCGCGAGACCGTCGCGGATCTCTTCGCGCGCGAATCCTTGCTGCCCTGACGCGTCGCGCAAACCCGCTTTCGGGCATGTGCGAATACGCAACAGTTGCGCACGCAAGGCCCGGAATCGGTTTGGAAATCTTGCAATTCAACCAAATCTGGCTAGAATTCAGGCAGCAGGAGCGGCAGGTTTGTCAAGAGGTCGCGGCGCATCGCAATCTCGAAAGCGGCCCGCAGCACCTGCGAAATAGAAGCACATAACAGTTACAGCAACTCAGACAGGAGAAATGAAATGGCTGACATGATGTCGATGATTACGCCGGCCGCTGCGGCTCCGGCGCCGAAGAAAGCGACGAAGAAGAAAGCGACGCGGAAGAAGGCCACGAAGAAGAAGGCGGCCCCGAAGAAGAAGGCGGCGAAGAAGACCACGAAGCGCAAGGCCGCCAAGAAGACCACCAAGAAGAAGGCGGCAAAGAAGACCGCGAAGAAGAAGGCGGCGAAGAAGACGACGAAGAAGAAGAAGGCCGCCAAGAAGACCACCAAGAGGAAGGCAGCGAAGAAGACGACGAAGAGGAAGGCCGCCAAGAAGACGACGAAGAAGAAGGCTGCCCCGAAGAAGAAGGCCGCCAAGAAGGCGACCAAGAAGAAGGCAGCCAAAAAGAAGGCCGCCCCGAAGAAGAGGAAGGCCGCCAAGAAGGTCTGAAACCGCGGCAATCAAGGTTCGCCCCAGATCTGTGGCGGACGAGAAACAGGCGACGCGACGCGTCGCCTGTTTTGTTTTGGGGGATCGCCGCGGGATCGGCGGCTCGCCGGATGCCGCCAGCCGCGGTTGCGGCCCCGCGCCTTTGGCTCGGGAACTTCCGGGTCCGCAAACCCGCGATCTACGCTTCGAGCAGGGCCGTCCACTCGTCCAGCGCGCGCCGCGCCGCGGCGTGCCCGGGGAACAGCGTCTCGACCAGCGCCCAGAAGCGCGGCGAGTGGTTCATCTCGATCAGGTGCGCGATCTCGTGCGCGACGATGTACGTCGCAAGCTCCGGCGGCAGCTGGACGAGGCGCCAATTGAGCCGGATATGGCCCCTATGCGTGCAGCTCCCCCATTCGCCGCGCGCGTTCGACAGCTTCAACGGCGGCGGGGTGGTCGTCACGCGTGATGCGAACGCGACCACCTGCGGCTCGAGCAATCGCAGCGCCTGGTCCTTCAGCCAGCGTCCGACGAACGTGGCGATCTGGCGTTCATCCTGCGGAGACGGGTGCACCACCGTGAGGTGAAAGAGGTCGGCCGTGATCGTCTTCTTCCGTGCCGGGTACATCGCCAGCGCGAGTTCGCGGCCCGCATAGAGAATCCGCGCCCCGCTCTTCCATTCCCGCGGCAGCACGTCGCGGCGCCGGCCGCGCCATTCCGCCAGCGTGCTGACGACCCAGTCGGCGCGTTCGGAGAGCGCCTCCTCGATCTCGCGGATCGTCACCCAGCGCGGCGCGCGCACGGTCAGCCCGGAAAGGTCGATTTGCATCCCGATCGACTGACGGCGGGCCCGCACCAGCCGGTAGTCGACGTCGTGACCGGAGAGCGCGATCCGCCGCGGATGGCCCTCGTCGCGGCGCGTGGGGCCACGGTTGCCGCGCCCGCCGACGAGGTCCTCCAGACGCAGGTGAGCGATCGCGGTCTCGCCGGACGAGTCCTCTTGCGCGAGCCGGGCGCCGCGGCGCGTCATTCGGGTTTTCCGAGGCGCGCGACTTCGGTTTCGATCCACGTCTCGACCTCCGCGGTCAACGTCTGCGGATCCTTCCCGGCCGGTGCGATCGGCGGACCGAACGAGATCGTCACGGTCCCCGGCCGCTTGCCGAACAGCCCCTTGGGCCAGAGCCAGCCGGCATTGTGTGCGACAGGGACGATCGGCACGCCGAGCCGTATGGCGAGCCGCGCGCCGCCGGTCTTGTACTTGGCGCGCGTACCCGCCTTGATCCGCGTTCCCTCCGGATAGACCACGATCCAGAAGCCCTGCTTGAACCGTTCGCGTCCCTGCGTCGCGATCTGCTGCATCGCGTCGATGCCCGCCTTGCGGTCGATCGTGATCGGCGACGAAAGTGCGAAGCCCCAGCCGAAGAACGGAATCGAGAGCAACTCCTTCTTGGCGACATAGGCGATGGGCGGGAAGAACCAGGTCAGCGCCAGCGTTTCCCACGTCGAGCTGTGCTTCGACATCACAATGTGCGGCGGGTTGTGTGCGCCGGACGGCGGGATATTTTCGACGCCGATCGCGCGGTGCCCGATCCCGCAAATCCACGTCGCCCCCCGGAGGTTGGTCTGGCACCACGACGCGGCGATCCGGTACATCGGCACCCGGGGTATCCAGAACAGCAGCAGCATCAGCAGCGCATAGATCGGCGTGACGACGAGCTGGAACAGCAGGAAGAGCAGGGAGCGGATCGCCGACATGGCCTTGGGCGGCGCGCTTCAGTCGCCGGCAAGCAGTGCCGACGCGGCGAACGCGAGATCCGGAAAGATCACCGTGTTCTTGGGGAAATTGCCTTCACGCAGCGTCTTCTCGCCCTTGCCGGTCAGCACCAGCATCGGCTGCGCGCCAACGGCTTCGGCGGCCTGGAGGTCGCGCAGGCTGTCGCCGATGCAGGGGACTCCCGACATGTCGACGCCGAAGCGCCGGCCGATCTCGCGCAGTATTCCGGGCTTCGGCTTGCGGCACTCGCACTCGGCGTCGGCCGTGTGCGGGCAGTAGAAAACCGCCTCCAGGCGGCCCCCGGCGAGCGCCAGTGCCCGGTGCATTTTTTCGTGGATCGCGTTCAGCATCGCCATGTCGAACAGGCCGCGTCCGATGCCCGACTGGTTGGTCGCGACGACCACCCGAAAGCCGGCGTGATTGAGCCGCGCGATCGCCTCGAGGCTGCCCGGGATCGGCCGCCACTCGTCCGGCGTCTTGATGAACTGGTCGCTGTCGCGATTGATGACGCCGTCGCGGTCGAGCACGATCAGCTTGATCGCTCGCGTGGTCATGACGGCGTCGGCCGCAAACTGGACCATGCACTCAGCTCCGCGGGCGGCACGCGGCCGAATCGAACGGCGTCCCGCCGGGCGACGGCAACGGGCACGTGGCGGGCAGGAGACCGCGGCGCATCAAGCCGCCAATCGCGAGATGTCGGCGACGCGGTTCATCGAATAAGCGACGCTGCGCAGCAGTGCGAGACGATTGGCGCGGATTGCCGAATCGTCGGTCATCACCATCACGGTGTCGAAAAAGCGATCGACCGCCGGGCGCGAGGTGGCGAGCGACATCAGCGCGCCCGTGTAGTCGCCGCCGGCGCAATGGGCGTCGACGACCGGTTGGAGCCTCTGGAACTCGAGGTAGAGGTCGTGCTCGGCGCCGTCGGTGAGCCGCGATCGGTCGACGGTCGGCGCGGCCTCGTCGCCGGATTTGCGCAGGATGTTGACGATCCGCTTGTTGGCGGCGGCGAGCGCTGCGGCTTCCGGCAGCGCCTCGAAGGCCTGGACCGCCGCGAGGCGCGCCGGGACCAGATGAATTTCGGCGGGCCGCGCGTCGACGACGGCGGCGATTTGATTGGCGGTGTAGCCGAGATCGCGAAGGTAGCCGCGCAGGCGCTCGTAGACGAACGTTTCGAGTTCGGCGTGCGCGGGCCCAAATCCCGGCACGTCGTCGAACGCCTTGAATGCGAGACGCGTGAGTTCGGGCAGGGGCAGCGCGAGTTTCCGCTCGATTGTGATCCGCAACGCGCCGAGCGCGGCCCGGCGCAGTCCGAACGGATCCCGGTCGCCGGTCGGCACCTGGCCGATGCCGAACATACCCGCCAGCGATTCGAGCTTGTCGGCCAGCGCGACCGCCTGCGCAACGCCGGTTTCGGGCAGTGCGTCGCCGGCAAAGCGCGGCCAATAATGCTGTGCGATCGCGTCGGCCACCGCCGGCGACTCGCCGTCGTGCAGCGCGTAGTACCGGCCCATCGTCCCCTGCAACTCCGGAAACTCGCCGACCATGTCGGTGACGAGATCCGCCTTCGCCAGCAAGGCGGCGCGGTCGGCGTGATCCGCGTCGGCGCCGATCAGCCGGGCAATGGCCCTCGCCAGATCGCGCACCCGGTCCACGCGGTCCGCCTGCGTGCCGAGCTTGTTGTGGTAGACGATGCTCCGCAGCTTGTCGACGCGGTCCGCGAGCTTTTGCTTGCGGTCCTGGTCGAAGAAGAATTTCGCGTCGGCGAGCCGCGCGCGCAGCACCCGTTCGTTGCCCTCGACGATGGCGGACGGGTCGCGCGTCTCCAGATTGCTGACGAGCAGAAACCGGTTTTTCAACATTCCGCCGGCGTCGGCCAGCGCGAAGTACTTCTGGTTCTGCTGCATCGTCAGGATCAGGCATTCCTGCGGCACCGCGAGAAACGCGGCGTCGAAGGTCCCGCCGTACACCTTCGGCCATTCGACCAGCGCGTTGACCTCGTCCAGCAGCGCATCGGGCATGATCACCGTCGCCCCGCCCGCCACGGCCGTCAGCCCGGCGACAATCGCCGCACGACGCTCGGCAAAGCTGGCGATGACGCGA
>JAAFGU010000177.1:5694-10006 GCA_010365205.1 Aromatoleum sp.
CGCCGGTCAGGCGGTCGGCGGTCAGGCCGAGCGCCGACACCGGCAGCACGTCGGCCCCGTGCAGCGCCAGAAGCCGGTGCGCCGGCCGGACGAATTTGACGTCGCTGTAGTAGCTGCCCGCGCCGGCGTAGCTCATCACCTTGGGAATCGGCAGCTTGGCGAGCGTCTCGTCGAGCGCCTCCTGCAAGCCGTTGCGCAACGGGCTCCCCTTGGCGATCGAGTACAGGAAGATCGCGTCGTTCTTCCCGTCGGATTCGACCGCGAGCCGCTCGGGACCGTCGACGGCGTGCGGCCAGAGGTCGGCGAGACGACCGCGCCCTAGGCCTTCCAGCCGCTTGCGCATCGCGGACGTCGGGCGCCCGGCAGCATCCAGCGCGACGCTGACCGGCATCAGCTTTTGCGCGAACGGTGCATCGGGAGATGCGCCCAGCACGTGTGAAATCGTCACCGCCAGCCGCCGCGGCGTCGCGAACGGCGTCCCGCTGCTCGACACCTGGAGAAACCCGCGGTTGCGCAAGCCGTTGACGATGCCCGCGGCGAACGCCTCACCGAGCCGCTTCAGCGCTTTGGGCGGCAGCTCCTCGGTGAAGAGCTCGACGGTCAGGCTGGCGGCGCTCATGCCGCGCGCTCTTGGTACTGCGCCGGCAGCGAAGCACGCAGGTTTGCGTCGAGCATCGGGTAGGGCGGCGTCATCGATTTGCGCGATTCCAGATACGTCTGCGCCACCATCCGCGACAGCGTCCGGATGCGACCGATGTAGGCGGCGCGTTCGGTGACCGAGATCGCGCCGCGTGCGTCCAGCAGGTTGAACGTATGCGCGGCCTTGAGGATCATCTCGTAGCCCGGCAGCGGCAGCTTGACCTCCAGCAGCCGCTTGGCGTCGGCTTCGTAGAACGAGAACAGCTCGAACAGCTTGGGCGCGTTCGACTGCTCGAAGTTGTACGTCGACTGCTCGACTTCGTTCTGGTGGTAGACGTCGCGGTAGGTCAGCGCCTTCTTGATCGGGCCGCCCGGGCCGCGTTCTTCCGACTCGGTCCAGACCAGGTCGAAGACGTTCTGTTTGCCCTGCAGGTACATTGCGAGGCGCTCGAGCCCGTAGGTGATCTCGCCGGTGATCGGGTTGCAGTCGATGCCGCCGACCTGCTGGAAATACGTGAACTGCGTCACTTCCATCCCGTTGAGCCACACCTCCCAGCCCAGCCCCCATGCGCCGAGCGTCGGATTCTCCCAGTCGTCCTCGACGAAGCGGACGTCGTTTGTCTTGAGATCGAAGCCGAGCGCCTCGAGCGATCCGATGTAGAGCTCGAGGATGTTGGCGGGCGAGGGCTTCAGCACGACCTGATACTGGTAGTAGTGCTGCATCCGGTTCGGATTTTCGCCGTAGCGGCCGTCTTTCGGCCGGCGCGACGGCTGCACGTAGGCGGCGCGCCATGGCTCGGGGCCGAGCGCGCGCAGGAACGTCGCCGTGTGCGAGGTGCCGGCGCCGACTTCCATGTCGTAAGGCTGCAGCAGCGCGCAGCCCTGACGATCCCAGTAATCCTGAAGCGAGCGGATGATCTGCTGAAACGTCGGCATCGATGGGGCCGGCGGCACGCGCGGCTCTTGGTGAGCAAATGCCTTGATTTTACGGGTTTTCGCGGACCCGCCCAAATGATCCGCCGTCCGCGAGCCCCACGGCGCCGGCGGGCAGGACATCGCGGCGGCACGATGGACCCCCCAAAAATCGCACTATTACTCGATGTCGACGGCGATCGCGTTGTCCTTCGGCCGGCGGTCGATCAGCTTGTTGTACGGATCGATGCCCGCGCGCGCGGGCTTCTTGTCGACGACGACGGTGAACGTGGTCTCTTCGCTCTCGATCTTCTTCTTCTCGAGGTAGAGCGGCTGGTTGTCGGCATCGAGGACGCCGATGTCGATCCAGTCGGAAAGCGGCGCATCCGTTTCCCTGCCCAGCGCGTCCGCCTTGCGTTTCTTCGCGAACACCTTCAGCGCGACCTCGTAGCGGCCGTCAGGCAGCGCCCTCGCCTTCGCGGACAGCGCGCGGTTGTCGTAGAGCGTGATGGTCTCGAAGAAGTCGTCGATCATGTACTGGAGATGCGGCGGCGTCACCGCGCGGATGTGCGCCACCAGATCGGAAGCGCTGGAGTACGGCGGACCCTTGAACGCCCAGTCGTCGCGGTAGGCGCGGATCGCGCGATTGAGCGTCTGCTCGCCGAGGTAGTCCTGCAGCGCGTACATGACGAGGCTGCCTTTGCGGTAGTGGATGTAGTCCTGGTTCTCGACGCGGGCGAGCGGCAGCTCCTTCTTCTGCTCGGTGCCGCGGCCGAGGAGGTAACGGTCGAGCTCGTAGCGGAGGAAGCGCTGCATCTTGGCCTCACCGTATTTCTTCTTCATCACCATCAGCGCCGAATACTGGGCCAGCGTCTCGACCAGCAGCGTCTCGCCCTGCACGTTGCCGCCGGGCACCTGGTGCCCCCACCACTGATGCGCGAGTTCGTGCGCCGTCACGTAATACGGATAGTCGATGTCGTCCGGATCGCTGTCGCGGACGCGGGCGATGAAGCCGATCCCCTCCGAGTACGGGATCGTGTTCGGAAACGACTGTGCGAACGCCTGGTAGCGCGGGAACTCGATGATGCGGAACTGTTTGTGCTGATACGGCCCGAACGCGGCGCCGAAATAGTCGAGGCCGGCCTTGGTCGCGGCGACCATCCGGTCGAGGTTGTACTCGTGGCCCGGCTGGTAGTAGATCTCGATCGCGACGTCGTTCCACCGGTCCTTTTTAACCGCGTAGCGCGCCGACTGGAACGCGTAGAAGTTGAGGATCGGGCTGTCCATCCGATACTCGAAATAGTGGCGTCCGCTCTCCTTCCATTCGCGCTGCAGGTACCCCGGCGCGATGGCCCACTGGTCTTCGTCGGTGCCCACGATCGCTTCGAACGAAATGAAATCGGCGTCCGTGGCGAGCCCGTTCTCGGCGAGGCCGGCAGGATCGTCGCGGTCGCGCATTCGTTCCTTGGGCGCCAGGCCAAACTTCTTGCGATCGCGGTCGGTCGTGAGTTCCCCCCGTTCCTGGTAGCCGACGATGGGCAGCACCGTCTGGCCGTTGACGAACGAACCGTTGTAGACGACGTCGGTGACCGAGCCGGAGTTCATGAAGCCGGCGGCGGGCGCTTCGAGGTCGAATGTCAGCTCGGTTGTCGCGCCGGGCGCCATCGGCGTCGCGAGGCGGTAGCTGCGCACGCCGATGCGCAGGTCGTCCGTCGCAAGTTCTGCCGGCGTCGCGAACTCGAGCGTGTGGATCTTTCGCCGATCGCCCTGGAAGAACAGCAGGTGGATCGCGCCGATCGGCGCACCTGACCGGTTCTCGAGGGTGTAGCGCCCTTTCATCCGGACACGCTGTTCCCGCGGGTAGAGATCGACGGTGAGCTTGACCGCGGTGATCTTCGGCTGCGGCTGTCCGGCCAGCAGCTTGTACTTCTTCTCGTATTCGGCTTGCCGCGCCTGGAGGTCGCGCGTCGTCAGGTACGGATTCAGGATATTGGTGTTGTAGAAGATGAACGCGCCCAGCCCGGCCATCGCCAGGGCCCCCAGTGCGGCCACGGTCGCGACGGAGGCGTCGAGTCGGCGGCGGGCGATGCGAAGCCGCCCCTTCCAGTCGGCGGTGGTGCCGCGCACCCAGAAGAGGTAGCCCGCCACCGCGAGCAGCACGGCCGCGGCCGCCCAATACGCCTGGAAAAAGCGCAGGCGGGTCAGGAAATGGCCGAACCCGTTCATGTCCGAGTAGGTGAAGCCGCCGGTGACGCCGTATTTGTAGAGGTTGTGCTCGAAGCCCAGCAACGGCGCGAACGAGATCGCGATGAAGTACACGATCATCAAGAAATGCCCGAGGTATTTCTGGTTGACCAGCGAATGGACGGTCAGTGCGAGCACGCAGACGAGCCAGTAGTCGATGAGTTCGATACCGAAGAGCCAGCGCACGTAAAGCCCGATTTCGTAGTGGTGGTAGCCCTTCGCCGTCTGCACGCCTATCCCGCACGACAGCAGCACGACCTGCAGCACCACCGGGATCAGCAACAGCGCGCCGAGCTTGGCGGCGAACGGCAGCCACGTCGGAATCGGCAGCGCGTCGTGGATCTGATCTAGCCGGTTTTCCCGTTCCCGCCAGACGAGTTCGCCGGCGTAGAACGTGACGATCACGAGCATGAACACGCTGAATGTCCCTGAGACGAGCTCCAGCATCTGCCAGGTCACGGGCCATGTCGTCGTGCCGAAGATGCTGCCCGCGGTCGTGCTGGTCGAGATGAAGAAC
>JAAFGU010000178.1 GCA_010365205.1 Aromatoleum sp.
GAGTTCGTCGATGCGGCGCTGGATCGCGAGCGCCGCGTCGGCGTCGGCGGGCCGGCAGGACTCGGGCAGCCGCGGCCCGGCGATGCCGGCCTTGCGCCTGTCGAAGAGAAGTCGCGCGGCGGTGTCTTGCGATGCGGCGGTCATGACGGGCTCTCGATGTCAGTGCCGCACCGGTTCGCGCCGCGACAATGGCGCGACCCGCTGGGGGGAAACCGGGCGGCGCATTGCCGGACAGGCGACGCGGCTGTCCAATTGACGCGACGCCGTTCGCGCCCGATCGGCGCGATCGACGTCACGGCTACCGTCACGGCTGCGAAACGCGCGAAATTGCGCCGGTCCGCCGCCGTGAGGGCGCATTGCGATGCTCGGTTGCGCCGCGATCGGCGTCACCTGCCTAGCGCTTGCCTTTGAACGCGACGACCTTCTGCTTTTGTTCGCCAAGCCCGGCGATGCCCAAAGTCACGATGTCACCGGCCTTCAAATACTGGGGCGGCTTCATCCCCAGCCCCACCCCGGGCGGCGTCCCGGTCGTGATCACGTCGCCCGGCAGCAGCGTCATGTAGCGCGACGTGTCCGCCACCAATTCGGCGACGCCGAAGATCATCGTCCTCGTGTTGCCTCTCTGCCGGCGCTCGCCGTTGACGTCGAGCCACATGTCGAG
Organism: Aromatoleum sp.; assembly: GCA_010365205.1. Classification (GTDB taxonomy): domain Bacteria; phylum Pseudomonadota; class Gammaproteobacteria; order Burkholderiales; family Casimicrobiaceae; genus CAIWHR01. The sequence continues at coordinate 662 of JAAFGU010000178.1, forward strand.
GTTCTGCACGTCCTTGATCTCGTCGGGCGTCACCAGCCACGGCCCGATCGGACCGAAAGTGTCGCAGCCCTTCCCCTTGCCCCACTGCGAAGCGCCGTGCTTCAACTGGAAGTCGCGTTCGGACACGTCGTTGATCAGGCAATAGCCGGCGACGTACTTCAGCGCATCCTTCTTCTCGACGTTGCTCGCCTTGCGGCCGATGACGATGCCGAGCTCGACCTCCCAGTCCGTCGCCTTTGAATCCTTCGGCATCATGATGTTGTCGTTGGGACCGACGATGCATGTCTCGGCCTTGAAAAACAGGATCGGGTGCTCGGGGATCGGCGAACCCGTTTCCTTCGCGTGATCGATGTAGTTGAGTCCGATGGCGACGAACTTGGGCGGCGTTGCCACGCACGATCCCAAGCGCGGCTTGCCTTTCACCAGAGGCAGCTTCTTCGAATCGAGCTTCTTCAACTTCGCGAGTTCGGCCGGCGCCAGCGACGCGCCGTCGATGTCCTTGATCTTCTTGGACAGGTCGCGCAGTTTGCCGTCGGCGTCGATCAGGCCGGGTTTTTCCTTGCCAGCGGGGCCAAAGCGTACGAGTTTCATGTGTTCTCCTTGGAAAAGATCGGTGCGAGTCGAGGGGTGTTGTTCAGATGGTCATCCCGCCATCGACGGAAAATACCTGTCCGGTCGCGAAGACGGATTCGTCGGAGGCGAGGAAGATCACGATCGGCGCGATTTCCTCGGCCTTGGCCAAGCGTCCCATCGGCTGCCGCGCGATGAACATCTTGCGCGCCTCGACCGGATCGGGAAAGGCATTGATGCGGTCGGCGAGCGACGGCGTGTCCACGGTGCCCGGCGCGATCGCGTTGCAGCGCACGCCCTTTTGCACGAAGTCGGCGGCCACGGCCTTGGTCAGCCCGACGACGGCCGCCTTGCTCGCCCCATAGACGAAGCGGTTGGGAATGCCCTTGATCGAACCCGCGACCGAAGCCATGTTGATGATGCTGGCGGAGCTGCCGGTCTTCTGGTGCCGGTCGAGCATTTTCGGAAGCGCGGCCTTGATCGCCACGTACATGGCGCGCACGTTCAGGTTGAAGCTGAAGTCCCAGTCCCTGGGCGTGCAGTCGAGGACCGTGCCGTGGTGGACGTAGCCCGCACAGTTGAACAGCACGTCGAGCGGCGGCAGCTCGCCGATCAACCCGGCTACGGCCGCGTCGTCGAGCACGTCGAGCCGGCGCGCGATCACGTTGGCGACGCCGTCGAACCGGTCGAGGAGGTTGGCGTTGACGTCGGTGGCGTAGACGGTGGCGCCCTCGCGCGCCATCTGGACCACGGACGCGGCGCCGATGCCCTGTCCCGCCGCGGTGATCAATGCGGTCTTGCCTGCAAGGCGTCCGGGCATCCTCTTTCTCCTGGTCGTGGGTCTTGGGAGCTTCGCGGCGTCAGCGCGTGAGCCGCGGCGTGATCGAGCGGGCCGGGTCGGCCCAGTTCCGGTTCGGCACCAGCGGATACCAGCCCGGGCGGCCGGGGTCGCGGTCATACGGATAGCCGCCGAGTTCGCGAAACAGTTCGTGGTATCGCTTCAACTTCTCGCGGTCGAGCGCGACGCCCAGCCCGTTGCCTTCGGGCACACGGATCGCGCCGCCGGAGTACTTCATCGGACCGCCCGCGATCACGTCGTCGACGAGATGGTGGTAATGGGCGTCGGCCGCGTAGCCGAGGTTGGGCAGGACGGCGCCAAGGTGCAGCATCGTCGCGAGCTGGATGCCGAGTTCGCCCGAGCTGTGCACGGCGACGCCGAGCCCCATCGTCTCGCAGACGCCCGCGGCCTTGATGCAGGGCCGGATGCCGCCCCAAAACGTCGTGTCCAGTAGGATCACGTCGACCGCGGGCGAGCGGATGTTCGCCGCAAGCTGCTCGAAATTGACGACGACGGTGTTGGTCGCCGTCGGTATCGGCACGAATTCCTTCAGCCGCGCGAGCTGGGGCATCCCCCACACCGGGTCCTCGAAGTAATCGTTGGTCAGGTCGAGGATGCCGCGGCCGAAATCGATCGCGTCGGCGAGCGAAAGCGCGCTGTTCGGGTCGTAGCGGAAACGGTCGCCCGGCAGCGACGCGGCGAGGGCGCGGTAGCAGGCGAGTTCGTGCGCCGGCGGATACACGCCGCCCTTCAACTTGTGCACGCGGAACCCGTGCGCGGCCTTGAGCGCACGCGCGTTTTCGACGAGCTGCTCCGCGGTCCGCACTTCGCCGCGGCCGGTCGCCGGATCGGCGTAACGGAAGAAAAGATAGCTCGCGAACTCGACCTCGTCGCGCAGTTTCCCGCCCAGCAGCGCATGCACCGGGACGCCGAGCTTCTGGCCGATGATGTCGAGGCACGCGAACTCGATCGCCGCATGCAGCTGGGTGCGGTTGTTGTACAGGCTCGCCGTCGGGTTGCAGATCGCGAAGCGCAGCGCCTCGAGCCGGAAGACGTCGTGCCCGCGAAGGTACTCGGCCAGGGCGCCGAACGCGCGAGTTGCGTCCTCGCCACCGCCACCCATTTCGCCGAGCCCGACGTAGCCGTCGGCGGTCTCGACCTCGACGATGGTCCGGACGAATCGGCCCCAATGTGCGCCGTTGCTGTGCAGCAGCGGTGCCTCGAGCGGCACCGTAACGGGCGTGGCGCGGATGGCGGAAAGAGTGGTAGCGGACATCGGTTCGGACGGCGATGGAGAAGCGGCCGGCGGGGCGGCGCGCCGTGGGCGGAGGAACTCCGCGCGGCGCGGCGAAGAGAGGGATTCTACGCCGACGGTGGAAAATTGGTAATACCACTTGACCAGTTGGGGGCGGCGGATTAGCCTTTGCCTCACCCCGGTGCCGGCACCGCCACCGGAAAGCCGCGGCTGCATTCCGCGCAGAACGTCGTCTTCGGAGTTCAGCCCCTTCATGCCATTCCAGAGCATCGAGCCGCGCCGGCTGTACCGGCAGATCGCGGACCAGATTCGCGGGCTGATCCGTTCGGGCGAGTTTCCCGCGGGCGCCCGGCTGCCGCCCGAGCGCGACCTGGCGAAGCAGCTGGGGGTATCGCGCCCGTCGGTGCGCGAGGCGCTGATCGCGCTCGAGGTCGAGGGTCTGGTCGCGGTTCGCATCGGGTCCGGTATCTATGTGATGGGCCCCGGCGTCAAGAATGGCGAATCCGAGCTGACGGGCACCGTCCATGCCGAGGCAGGGCCGTTCGAGCTCCTCCGTGCACGATACGTAATAGAGTCGGAATGCGCTGCGCTTGCCGCGAAGTCCGTGAAAAAGGCGCAGCTTGCGGCGATCGAGGACGCACTCGGACAGATGCAGCGCGAGCTCGACGATGATTCGCAACCGCTGGGAGGCGACAGGATGTTTCACCTGCGCATCGCCGAGGCCACCGGCAATGGCGCCCTGGTCGCCGTCGTCAAGATGCTGTGGGAGGAGCGCACCGGCCCGCTGTACAAGCAGCTCGAAGACCACTACGACTCGCCGGCGCTCTGGATTTCCGCGATGGCCGAGCATCGCGCCGTGCTGAAAGCAATCACCGCCAGGGATCCGGCCGCCGCGCGAAGCGCGATGCAGCGGCACCTGAATCAGGCCTACAAACGATTTTCGACCGGTTGGGACACGCTGCACTGAGGCTGCACTCAGTGTGCAATGGGGCTGCGCTGACTCTGCACCGAGGCTGCGCAGAGCCTGCACTAAGGCCCAACTGACCGCGCGAACGACCGCGACCGCTGCCGGAGGCGCCGGCGCAAGAAGGAGGAAGACACGATGCTGGCCTGCCGAATCCACGCCAAGGAAGATCTGCGGATCGAGCCTGCCGACACGCCGGAAGCGGGCCCGGGTGAAGTGCTGTTGCGACTCGGCGCCGGCGGAATCTGCGGCTCCGATCTCCATTATTACTTCGAAGGGCGCAACGGCAACTTTGTCGTGCGCGAACCGCTGATTCCCGGACACGAGGCGTCGGCCGTCGTGGCGAGCATCGGCACCGGCGTCACCCGCGTCAAGGTCGGCGACAAGGTGGCGGTGTCGCCGTCCCATGCCTGCGGCCGCTGCGAGTATTGCCGTGAAGGCCGCGAACAGCTGTGCGCGAACATGCGTTTTCTCGGCAGTGCCAGCCGCTTTCCGCACGTGCAAGGCATGTTCCAGGAATATTTTGTCATGGGGGAAGCCCAGTGCTATCCGGTAACGGGCGACATTTCGCTCGGCGAACTGGCCTTTGCGGAGCCGCTTGCCGTCGGGCTCCATGCCGTCAACCGCGGTGGCGAGCTGCTCGGCAAATCGGTGCTGATCACCGGGGCCGGGACGATCGGCTGCGTCACCGTCCTCGCTGCGCGTCTGGCCGGCGCGCGGAGGATCACGGTAACCGACGTTCTCGATCGTCCGCTGGCGCAGGCGCGGGTGGTCGGCGCGGACGCGACGCTGCGCGCGGATCGCGAAGGCGATGCGCTCGCCAAGCCGCAATTCGACGTGGCGTACGAAGTTTCCGGCAATTTCAACGCGTTGAAGACCTGCGTCGCGGCAACCAGGCGCGGCGGCGTCGTCGTGCAAGTGGGCACGCTGCCCCACGAGCCCTTGCCCTTCGTGGTCAACGAGCTGATGGCGAAAGAGCTGGATCTTCGCGGCGTCTTCCGCTGGGGCATCGAGTTCGACTGGGCGGTCGACTATCTGTCGTCGCGGCGGGTCGATGTGCGACCGCTGCTTTCCGGTCAGTATCCGTTGCAGGATGCCGTTGCCGCGTTCGCGGCGGCGGCCGACAAGAACCGCAGTACGAAGGTGCAGCTGGTTTGCGCGTAGCCGGTCGGTGACGCCACCGATTCGAGCTTGGTCACAACAGCGGACGGCGAACTTTCGCGCTTCCGCGAGCATCCCCAGGAGGAAACATGAGTTTGTTCTCGAAGATGACGTTGATTACGGCGGTTGCCGCCGCCGCGCTGATTGCGGGCCGGCCCAGCAGAAGTTGAAGTGGGCCCACGTGTACGAAACGAGCGAGCCGTACCACACCGAGTCGGTGTGGGCCGCAGCCGAGATCAAGAAGCGCACCAACGGGAAATTCGACATCGAGGTGTTCCCCGCCTCGACGCTCGGCAAGGAAACCGACCTCAACCAGGGGCTGACGCTCGGCACCGTGGACATGATCATCAGCGGCCCGTCGTTCGCGGCGCGCAGCTATCCGCGGATCGGCATCGCCTACTACCCGTTCATCTTCCGCGACGGCGACCACCTCATCGCGTATTCGAAGAGCCCGATCTTCGCCGAGATGACCGAGGAATTCCGCAAGAAGACCGGCATCCAGATCCTCGCGTATACGTACTACGGCGCGCGGCAGACGACGGCGCAGAAGCCGTTCACCGATTGTGCGGGCATGAAAGGCCTGAAGATCCGCGTGCCGGACGTGCCGGCCTACATGGCCACGCCGAAATCCTGCGGCGCAAACCCGACGCCGATCGCGTTCGCCGAGGTGTACCTGGCGCTGCAGAACGGAACGGTCGACGCGCAGGAGAACCCGCTGACGACGATCGAAGCCAAGAAATTCTACGAAGTGCAGAAGGCGATCATGATGACTTCGCACATCGTCGACGGGCTGACGACGCAGGTCGCCCCGCACGTCTGGAACAAGCTCACCGACCAGGAAAAGCAGATTTTCACCGAAGTCGCGCGGGAGGCGGCTGCGCGCGCCACGGAGAAGATCAAGAAGCGCGAGGCCGAGCTGGTCGAGGAATTCAAGAAAAAGGGACTGCAGATCGTCCAGGTCGACCGCAAGAGCTTCGTCGACGCCGTGCTCAAGAACGCGCCGCTCGAATCGTTGGGCTTCACCAAGTCCGACTACGACACGATAGTCGCGATCAAGTGACGCTGGGACCC
>JAAFGU010000179.1:0-5599 GCA_010365205.1 Aromatoleum sp.
GCTCCGACATTCGAATTAGTCCGTTCGGGGGGCTGGTATCGAACGATCGTTCTATGCCATAATTCCCCTCGATGACGGGTTCGGGCCCTCCCAAAGCCGGGGGACGGACCCCGAAGTACCAGGCAAAACCCTCTCTCCAGGACAGACCACGATGGATGACAACAAGAGCAAGGCCCTCGCCGCCGCCCTCTCCCAGATCGAAAAGCAGTTTGGCAAGGGCTCGATCATGAAAATGGGCGACGCCCAGATCCAGAACGACCTGCAGGTGGTGTCGACCGGTTCGCTCGGGCTCGATATCGCCCTGGGCGTCGGCGGCTTGCCGCGCGGCCGCGTCGTCGAGATCTACGGGCCCGAATCGTCAGGCAAGACGACGCTGTCGCTGCAGGTCGTCGCGCAGGTGCAGAAGGCCGGCGGAACCGCGGCCTATATCGACGCCGAAAACGCGCTCGATCCGGTGTACGCCGGCAAGCTCGGCGTCAACGTCGGCGATCTCCTCATTTCGCAGCCCGATACCGGCGAGCAGGGGCTCGAAATCGCCGACATGCTGGTGCGCTCCGGCGGCGTCGACATCATCGTCATCGACTCGGTCGCGGCGCTCGTGCCGAAGGCCGAAATCGAAGGCGAGATGGGCGATCAGCTGCCGGGCCTCCAGGCGCGCCTGATGAGCCAGGCGCTGCGCAAGCTCGCCTCCAACATCAAGCGCGCGAACACGCTGGTCATCTTCATCAACCAGATCCGGATGAAGATCGGCGTGATGTTCGGCAACCCGGAAACCACGACCGGCGGCAATGCGCTGAAATTCTATGCGTCGGTCCGGCTCGACATCCGGCGTATCGGCGCCATCAAGCGCGGCGACGAAGTCGTCGGCAACGAAACGCGCGTGAAGGTCGTCAAGAACAAGATCGCGCCGCCGTTCCGCGAGGCGCTGTTCGATATCCTGTACGGTGAGGGCATTTCCCGGCATGGTGAGATCATCGAACTCGGCGTGGTCCATAACATCATCGACAAATCCGGCGCCTGGTACGCCTACAACGGCGAGAAGATCGGCCAGGGCAAGGACAATACGCGCGAATTCCTGCGCGAGCATCCGGAGATGGCGGACGAGATCGAGGCCAAGATCCGCGCGGCCGTCGGCGTTCCGCAGCCCGGCGTGCTGCGTGCCAAGGGCGAGGGGCCTGCGGACGAGTGATCGGCCCGCGCGCCGGCAAGTCGAATCGCGCGCCGAAGTCGCTGAAGGCGCACGCGATCGGCCTGCTCGCGCGCCGGGAGTACTCGCGGTCGGAGATGCGGCAGAAGCTGCTCTCTGCCGGCGGCGGCAAGGCTGCGCCGCCGCCCACGATGGAAGAGGTCGACGCGCTCCTCGAGGAACTCGTGGGCGCGGGCTACCTTTCCGACGCCCGATTCGCCAAGTCGTTGGTCCGCCAGAAGAGCGGCGGATTCAGCCAGCGCTTCATCGTGCAAACGCTGAAGGCCAAAGGTGTCACCGGCGAAACGGCTGGCGAGGCGCTCGCCGGCAACGAGGTCGACGATCACGTGGCGCTGGTCGCGCTGTGGCGCCGCCGCTTCGGCCGTGCGCCCGGAAACGATCGCGAAAAGGCGCGGCAGGTCCGTTTTCTGCAAAGCCGCGGGTTTTCGCTGTCGGCGATCTTCAAGCTGTTGCGCGCACCGCCCGTCGAGGGCGACGGCAACCCGGAATAGGCCGGCCGGCGTTGCGGCGCGCACCCGCTCGATCTTCGCGTTTGGCCAGGTCCCCCAAAGCCGCGTAAAATCAGCGGCTTTGCGACGTCCAGCAGACAAGTAAGCGCAACTGAGCGCAACTGAGCGCAAATGAGCGCCAGTGAGCGCGCCGGTGAGGGCCAGTGAGCCTCGAGCAACCTGGCGCCCCAAGACGGAATACGCGACCGCCATGACAGCCAACGAGATCCGCAGCAAGTTCCTCCGCTACTTCGAAGAGCGCGGGCACAGCGTCGTCCCCAGCTCGTCGCTGGTGCCGGGCAACGATCCGACGCTGCTGTTCGTGAACTCCGGCATGGTCCAGTTCAAGGACGTATTCCTGGGCGCCGACAAGCGTCCTTATCTGAGGGCGACGTCGTCGCAGCGCTGCGTCCGCGCCGGCGGCAAGCACAACGACCTGGAAAACGTCGGCTACACGGCGCGGCATCACACGTTCTTCGAAATGCTGGGCAACTTCAGCTTCGGGGACTATTTCAAGCGCGACGCGATCCGCTACGCGTGGGAGCTGCTGACTGAGGTGTACGGCCTGCCCGCCGACAAGCTGTGGACGACCGTCTACATCGATGACGACGAGGCCTACGACATCTGGACGAAGGAAATCGGCGTCCGGCCAGAGCGCTGCGTGCGCATCGGCGACAACAAAGGCGCCCAGTACGCCAGCGACAATTTCTGGCAGATGGCCGACACCGGTCCCTGCGGCCCGTGCTCGGAGATCTTCTACGACCACGGCGCGGAGGTCTGGGGCGGACCGCCCGGATCACCCGAGGCCGACGGCGACCGTTACATCGAAATCTGGAATCTCGTGTTCATGCAGTTCAACCGCGACGACAAGGGCGTGATGCATCCGCTGCCCAAGCCGTCGGTCGACACCGGCATGGGCTTGGAGCGCCTCGCCGCCGTGCTGCAGCGCGTCCACTCGAACTACGAGATCGATCTGTTCCAGGACCTGATCCGCGCCGCGGTGCGCGAGACGGGCGCTACTGACTACCTGTCGCCGTCGCTGCGCGTTATCGCCGACCACATTCGCGCGTGCGCGTTCCTGATCGTCGACGGCGTCATCCCCGGCAACGAAGGCCGCGGTTACGTGCTGCGGCGGATCATCCGCCGCGCGATCCGCCACGGCTACCAGCTCGGCCAGAAGCAGCCGTTCTTCCACAAGCTGGTCGACGACGTCGACCGTGCAATGGGTGACGCCTATCCGGAACTGCGCCGCCACAGGGCCCGGGTCCGCGACGTGCTGAAGCAGGAAGAAGAACGCTTCGGCGAAACGATAGAAAATGGGATGAAGATTCTCGAAGAAGAACTGTCCCGGCTTGATCTGAACCAAGGGCAAGACCTTCCCAAGGCGAATTCTCCAGTGTCCGGCGCGATCGGTTTTCTCACGCTTGGTGTTAGTGCTATCCAGACGCCCGCCAAGGCTCTCAGCGGTCAGGTCGCGTTCACTCTGTACGACACGTTCGGCTTCCCGTTCGATCTCACCGCCGACGTCTGCCGCGAACGCAACGTGGCGGTCGACGAGGCCGGCTTCAACAAGGAGATGGACGCGCAGCGCGACCGGGCACGCGCCGCGAGCCAGTTCAAGATGGGCGCGCAACTCGACTACAGCGGGCAGAAGACGCAGTTCCGCGGTTACGAAACGCTGTCGGCCGAGGGCCGCGTCACGGCGCTGTACCGCGAAGGCTCGCCGGTGCAGTCGTTGAGCACGGGCGAGCGCGGTGTCGTCGTGCTGGACGCGACGCCGTTTTACGCGGAGTCGGGCGGCCAGGTCGGCGACCGCGGCGAGCTGTCGAAGGGCGGCGTATGCCTGACGCTGTTCGCGGTCGAGGATACGCAGAAAATACAGGCCGAGGTGTTCGGCCACATCGGCGGGATGAAGACCGGCGAGCTGAAAGTGGGCGACGCGGTGGCGGCCGAGGTCGACCACGCGGCGCGCGCGCGGACGATGCGCAACCACTCGTCGACGCACCTGATGCACAAGGCGCTGCACGATGTGCTCGGCGCGCATGTCCAGCAGAAGGGATCGCTGGTCGATGCCGAGAAAACGCGTTTCGACTTCGCGCACAATGCGCCGATGACCGACGACGAGATCCGCCGCGTCGAGGCGATCGTCAATAACGAGATCATCTCCAATGCGGCGACGCTGGCGCGCGTGATGCCGATCGACGAGGCGCAGAAAACCGGCGCGATGATGCTGTTCGGCGAGAAGTATGGCGAAGAGGTCCGCGTGCTCGATATCGGCAGCTCGCGCGAACTCTGCGGCGGCACCCACGTCGCGCGCACCGGCGACATCGGTTTTTTCAAGATCGTCGGCGAAGCCGGCGTCGCGGCGGGCATCCGCCGCGTCGAGGCGGTCACCGGCGACAACGCGCTCCTCTGGGTGCAGGCGCAGGAAGCGAAGATCGTTGTCGTCGCCAGCGCGCTGAAGGCGCCCGTCTCCGAGCTCGAGGCGAAGATCTCGCAGCTGATCGAGAGTGCGAGGGCGGCCGAGAAGGAACTCGCGAAGCTGAAGGCGAAGCTGGCGTCGAACGCCGGCGACGATCTTGCCGACAGCGCGGTGGACGTCAAGGGCGCGAAAGTCGTCGCCGCGATGCTCGCCGGCGCCGACGTCAAGGGCTTGCGCGAGACGCTGGACAGGCTCAAGGACAAGCTGAAGAGCGCCGCGATCGTGCTGTCGTCGGTCAACGACGGCAAGGTGACGCTGATCGCCGGCGTGACGGCAGACCTCACCGGCAAGGTGAAGGCAGGCGAACTCGTCAATCACGTCGCGCAGCAGGTCGGCGGCAAGGGTGGTGGTCGTCCCGACATGGCGCAGGCGGGCGGCACCGATCCGGCGGGATTGCCCGCCGCGTTGAAATCGGTCCGGGCCTGGGTCGAGCAGCGGCTGCAGTGATCGTGCGCCGCGGAGCCCCGCTCCCGATCCGAATCCAACGCTCCGACGGCTGCCGCATCGTGCTGCGCATTGTGTTGCCCCACGGCGCGTGGACGAACACCTGACGCCAGCCGCGCGATCTCGAGTTGCCTCGAAGAACCCGCCATGTCGCTGCGTCCCGATATCACCCTCGAATCGCTGAACGGGCGCGGCAGCGGCCGCCTGCCGGGACTGATGGGGTTCCGCGTGATGGCGATCGAGCAGGGGCTGCTCGTCGCCGAGCTGGACATCCGGCCCGAACTGCTGGCGCCGAACTCGTATCTGCATGCGGCGACCATCGTCGCGCTCGCCGACACCGCCTGCGGCTACGGCTGCATCGCGCACTTGCCGGCGGGCGCCGAGAACTTCACGACGATCGAATTGAAGACCAATTTTCTCGGCACCGCGCGCGAGGGCACGCTTACCTGCATCGCGAAGCCGGCGCATCTGGGCCGCACGACGCAGGTGTGGGACGCCACGGTCTCGCGGCACGCGAACGGCGCGACGATCGCGCTGTTCCGCTGCACGCAGATGATCCTCTGGCCGAAGAGCTGATACCGTGCTGACGGTCCGCCGTCTCGATCATTTCGTGCTGACCTGCCGCGACGTCGCGGCGACGATCCGCTTCTACACCGAGGTGTTGTCGATGCGCGAAGTGACGTTCGGCGCCGGCCGCAAGGCGCTCGCGTTCGGGCATCAGAAGATCAATCTCCACGCGGCGGGGCAGGCGGCCGAGGGAAGCGACGGGGTGGTGGCGGCGATCGCCGCACGGCCGACGCCCGGCTCGGCCGATGTGTGCCTGATCGTCGCCGAACCGTTGTCGTCAGTCGTCGCGCATCTCGCGGTGTGCGGTGTTCCGATCGAGGAGGGGCCTGTGATTCGCACCGGGGCTCTGGGGCCGATCGAATCGGTCTATCTGCGCGCTCCCGACGGCAACCTGATCGAACTTTCGCGCTA
>JAAFGU010000179.1:5705-6678 GCA_010365205.1 Aromatoleum sp.
GGCCACGCCGACTTCCGCGCAGTCCGCCGCGCTGCCCGCTGCGCTGCTCGCGTTCGCGGCAGGCGTGACGCTGCTGCAATGGTGGCCTGAACTGCCCGCGGTGCGGCCGCTGCTGCTGGCCTCCGCAGCCACGGCCCTTGCAGCGGCGATGGTCGCGCGGACCACGGTGTGGGCGGCACCAAGCAGGCTTGCGGCGGCGCTGTTCGTCGTCGCGGTGTTCGTCGCCGGTTTCGCCTACGCCGCCTGGCGCGCCGAGACGCGTATTGCCGAGCATTTGGCGCCGGAGTGGGAAGGCGAAGACATCGCGGTGGTAGGCGTCATCGACGAACTGCCGCAGGTGTCGGCGCGGGGAACGCGTTTCGCGCTCGCCGTCGAACGCAGCGAAACCGCAGGCGCCGTTTTGCCGCCGCGCTTGTCGCTCGCGTGGTACACGCAGCGGCAGAAGGCCGGGAGCGTCGATGCGGTGCCGGAAATCGTCGCCGGCGAGCGCTGGCGACTCGTCGTGCGCCTCAAGCGTCCGCATGGCACGGTCAATCCGCACGGCTTCGACGTCGAGGCGTGGCTGCTCGAAAACGGCTTCGGCGCCACCGGCTACGTCCGCGCCGATGCGCGCAACCAGAGGCTCGATGCATTTGCCGCCCGCCCGCAAGACTACGTGCAACGGGCACGCGAGCACGTGCGGGCGCGGATCGTCGCCGCGCTTTCCGATGCGCCGTACGCCGGCGTGATCGTGGCGCTGGCGATCGGCGAGCAGCGGGCGATTCCGGAAACGCAATGGCAGGTGTTCAACCGCACCGGCATTTCGCACCTGATCAGCATTTCGGGACTGCACGTGACGGCATTTGCCGCGCTTGCGGGCTACCTCGCCTGGGCGCTCGCCAGGCGCAGCGTCCGGCTGACGACGCGCATTCCGGCGCGCAGGATCGCCGCGGCGGTCGGGGTCGTCGCGGCAACCGGCTACGTGCTGCTCGCC
>JAAFGU010000180.1 GCA_010365205.1 Aromatoleum sp.
CGCACGCGGCGCGAATGGTTCGACCTGCTGCTCCACGAATCGCGGCAAGCGGCGATCGATTCGCGGATCGTGGACCGGGAAACGGCCATGGAAGTGCGGACGGCGACGCACCGGTTGCTCACCAGCGAGGGCGGCGACATTCTGCAGCGGTTTCGCTTCCTGTATCCGTCGATGAGCGTCACCGCGCACGCGGACGGCGACACTCAGACGCGTACGCTGAACGGACACCGCGGCATCTGCCAGCAGGGCGGCGACGAAATCCTCGCCCGCTTCGCCTTCGACGGCGCCGCGCGGCGAATCGCCGAAGAAGCGCTCGAACTGCTGGCCGCACCGAACTGCCCCACGGGGACGATGGACGCGCTGCTGATGCCCGATCAGATGATTCTGCAGATCCACGAGTCGATCGGCCACCCGCTCGAACTCGACCGGATCCTGGGCGACGAGCGCAACTTTGCCGGGACCAGCTTCGTCACGCCGGACATGTTCGGCAGCTACCGGTACGGCAGTCCGCTGCTCAACATCACGTTCGATCCGACCCGCCGCGAAGAACTCGCGAGCTACGGTTGGGACGACGACGGCGAGAAGGCCGAAAAGGTCCATCTGATTCGCGCCGGCGTGCTCCTGCGCCCGCTCGGCGGCGCAATCTCGCAGGCTCGCGCCGGGTTGCCCGGCGTCGCGAACGCGCGCGCCGACAACTGGAACCGGCCGCCGATCGACCGGATGGCGAACCTGAATCTCGAGCCCGGCGATGCAACGCAGGACGAGATGATCGGCGGAATCGAGCGCGGCGTACTGATGGAAACCAATCGCTCGTGGTCGATCGACGACTCCCGCAACAAGTTTCAGTTCGGCTGCGAGCGTGGGCGCCTGATCGAGAACGGCAAACTGGGGCCGGTCGTGAAGAACCCGAACTACCGCGGCATCAGCGCGAATTTCTGGCGCAGCCTGAAGCGCGTCGGTAACGCCGCATCGGTGCAGGTCCTTGGAACGCCGCATTGCGGCAAGGGCGAGCCGTCCCAGATCATCCGCGTCGGGCACGCGACGCCACCGTGCGTCTTCGAAAACGTTGCCGTATTCGGGGGGGAAGCATGAGCTACCTGACGAGGGGCCCAGTGCGCAGCACGGGGATCGGCAGTCAAGCGAATGCTTCCGGAAGCCGACACTCGACGCTTGCGGCCTCGCACGTAGGTCCCAGAGAGGCCGAAGCGTGAGCTGCCCGGTGCCTCACCTGATTGCACGCGCTCGCTGCCGCCAAGCGCTGCTTCCGCGAATCGAACCGTTCGGAAAGGAGACGACGGCATGAATGCCCCCCGCAACGTCCCCGTCTCCGTCGGCACGATGGAATCGTACTTCCAGGATCTCGCCTCGACGCTCGACGGCCTGATCGCACCGGGCGAATCGTACACCGCGACCTATGCCGCGGAGTCGTCCGATTTCGTCCGCATGAACCGCGGCAAGGTCCGCCAGCCGGGGTCGGTGGTTCAGCAGTACCTCGACATCAACCTCGTTCGCGCGGCGCGGCATGCGACGCACCGGTTGTCGCTCACGGGCCACGTCGCTGCAGACCGAGCGGTAATCGGATCGGCCGTCGAAGGCTTGCGCGCGGCGCTGCCGGACCTGGCCGACGATCCGCACTTGCTGCTTGCGACCGACGTACGCTCTAGCCGCGACGTGCGCGGTGGTCCGCTGCCGCCGGCCGAGTCGGTGATCGATGCAATTCTCGACGCGGCCGACGGACTGGATCTGGTCGGCCTCTATGCGGGCGGCCCGGTCTGCCGCGGCTTCGCGAATTCGTCTGGCCAGCGCAACTGGCATGAGGTGACGACGTTCAACCTGCAATGGAGCCTCTATCACCGCGCCGACAAGGCGGTGAAATCTTCGCTGTCCGCCACCGAATGGGACGCCGCCGCGTTCGCGGCGAAGATGGACGAGGCGCGCGCGCAACTCGCGCACATCGTGCAGTCCCCGCGCGCGCTGGCGCCGGGAAAATACCGCGCCTTTCTCACGCCGGCGGCGATGGAGGAAGTCGGGTCGATGCTGTGCTGGGGCGGTTTTTCCGCCCGTGCGCTCGCGACCAAGCAGTCTCCGCTGACGAAAATGCGCGACGGCGCGGACCCGGCGCGTCTCGACCCGCGGGTGACGATCGCGGAGGCCTTCGCCGACGGCGTAGCCCCCGCCTTCCAGAGCGAAGGCTTCGTGCGGCCACCACGCGTGCCGTTGATCGATGCCGGCAGGCTCGTCGGCGAGCTCGCCTCGCCGCGGACCGCGCGCGAATTTCCCGACATCGCGGCAAACGGCGCCAACGCCTACGAGATGCCCGAGGCGCTTGCGATGGCCGGCGGCGCACTGCCGGCGCGCGACGCGCTGGCGGCGCTGGACACCGGCCTCTACATCGGCAACCTCTGGTATCTCAACTACTCGGACCGTCCCGCGTGCCGGATGACCGGAATGACGCGCTTCGCGACGTTCTGGGTCGAGGGCGGAAGAATCGTCGCGCCGGCGAATGTGCTGCGCTTCGACGACACGCTGTTCCGGATGCTCGGCGCGAACCTGGAGGCGCTGACCGTCGAGACCGAACTCGCGCTCGAGAGCAACACCTACGGCGAGCGCCAGCTCACGTCGCTGCGCCTGCCCGGGGCGCTCCTCTCCGAGCTGAATTTCACGCTGTAGGCGGACGCAGCGCGCCGCTGTCCGCAGCGGACGGGCGGGTCGTGATCATGCTCCCGCGCGCACGCCGGTCCAGCCCTTCGGGATCGAGGCGAGCAGCCGCTGCGTATACGCCTCGCGCGGGCGCCGGTAGATTTCGTCGGAGTCGGCGATCTCGACGATCCGGCCCTCGTTCATCACCATGATCTCGTCGGCGATGTACTTGACCACCGCGAGGTCGTGCGAGATGAAGATGTAGGAAAGCTGGAACTCGTCCTGAAGGTCCTGCAGCAGGTTCAGGACCTGCGCCTGCACCGACACGTCGAGCGCAGAAACGGACTCGTCGCAGATCAGGATGTCGGGCTTCATCGTCAGGCAGCGGGCGATCGCGATCCGCTGCCGCTGACCGCCCGAGAACTCGTGCGGGTACTTGTAGAACGACACCTCGGGCAGATCCACCTTCTGCAAGAGCTCGAAGGCGAGCTCGGTGCGTTCCTGCGCATCGGAGCCGATGCCGTGGATCATCATCGGCTCGGTCAGGATATCGCCGACGGTGAAGCGCGGGTTGAGCGACGCGTACGGATTCTGGAAGATGATCTGGATCCGCCGCTTGTACGCCCGGAACTCCTTCACCGACATCGCGAGCAGGTCGCGGCCCTCGAAGACGGCCTGGCCGGACGTCGCCTCGTGCAGCCTCATCAGCGTCAACCCCACCGTCGTCTTTCCGGAGCCCGACTCGCCGACGAGCCCGAGCGTCTTGCCCTTGGGCAGCTTGAACGAAACATCCTTGACCGCCTCGAACGTGCGCGTGCCGAACAGCCCTTCGCGGGTATAGAAATTTTTGCACAGGTTGCGCACGTCGAGCAGCACCGGGTCGACCGGCGAAATTCCGCGCGAGCGTTCCTCGGTGTGGCGCGGTCCGTGCGCGGCGCCGCTCATGAAATCGTCGATGACCGGCAGCCGCATTGGCCGGCGATCGAGGTTCGGCCGGCACATCAGCAGAGCCTTCGTATAGCCGTCCCGCGGATTTTCGAACACCTGTTGTGCGCGGCCCTGCTCGCGAATCTCGCCGTTGCGCATCACGACGACAAAGTCGGCGATTTCGCCGACGACGGCGAGATCGTGCGTGATGAACAGCACCGACATCTGGCGCTTCTTCTGCAGCGCGGCAATGAGGTCGAGAATCTGCTTCTGGATCGTGACGTCGAGCGCCGTGGTCGGCTCGTCGGCGATCAGCAGCTTCGGCTCGCAGGCGATCGCCATCGCGATCATCACCCGCTGCTGCTGGCCGCCCGACATCTGCGACGGAAATGCGTTGATCTTGTACTCGGGGTCCGGAATGCCGACCTCGTCGAGCAATTCGATCGCCCGCCTGCGCGCCTGCGGCGGAGTCAACCCCATGTGCAGACGCAGCACCTCGGTCAGCTGAAAACCGACGGTGAACACCGGGTTCAGCGACGTCATCGGCTCCTGAAAGATCATCGAGATGTCGGCACCGCGCAGCTTGCGCAGCTCGGCCGGCGGCAGCTTCGCCAGGTCGCGCCCCCCGAACAGGATTTCACTCGCCGGATCGACGATCGAATTCTCCGCCGGCAACAGGCCGAGGATCGCGAGCGAGGTCACCGACTTGCCGCTGCCGGATTCGCCGACGAGCGCGACCGTCGTGTCCTTCGGGATGTCGAAGCTCACGCCCTTGACCGCCTCGAACCTGTGGTCGCGGTCGAGCCGGAAGGCAACTCTAAGATTGCGGACGCTGACCAGCGGATCGGCGGCGATGGACATCCGGGTGTTCGATGGGTCCGTCATGCTGCGGCCTCCACCGCCCTCATCGTACTTCCCGCGCCCATCCGTCGGCCGCCGGTAGCCTTCGCCTTGCTGTCGATCCCCATGCCGCGCATGGGGCCCCTCGCCAGGTAGCTCATGCTCCCGCCTTGCCCTTGAGTTTCGGATCCAGCGCATCGCGTAGCGCATCGGTAAGCAGACTGAATGCCGTCACCAGGATCGCCATCGCGGTGCCCGCGGAGGCGAGCTGCCACCACTTGCCGAGGATCAGCTCGTTCTGCGCCTCGTTCAGCATCGAGCCCCAGGACACGACGTCGACCGGGACGCCGAAGCCGAGAAACGACAGGATCACCTCGGACTTGATGAACGCGACGACGAGAATCGACAGCTGGACCAGCACGACGTGGCTGACGTTGGGAAAGATGTGGACGAACATCCTGCGCACGTTCGAGGCGCCGATCGCGTCGGCCGCCTGCACGTACTCGCGCGCCTTGTGCTTCAGGTATTCGCCGCGGACGAGGCGGAATACCCCGGTCCATCCGGTGAGCCCGAGGATCAGGATGATCGTCAGCGTGCCTTTTTGCTGAAGCACCGCGGCGACGGTCAGGATCAGCAGCAGGTAGGGAATGGAACTGAAGATGCTGTAGAACCAATTGAAGAAATCATCGATCCATTTGCCGTAGTAGCCGGCCAGCGCGCCGAACACGGTGCCGAGAAACGTCGCGACAACGGCGGCGGCGAGGCCGACGAAAATCGACGTCTCCGAGCCCTTTATCGTTTTCTTGAGGACGTCGCGGCCCCACTTGTCGCCGCCGAACGGCAGCGTTGGCGCGCGCGCCTCGACCGCGTCGACAGCGCCCGTCGCGCCCTTGCGAATGTCGGCCATCACGTCCGCCAGCGGATCCACCGGCTTGCCGCTATCGTCGGCGGATGCGCCCTGCTTCCGAGTCTGGATCTCCTTCATCACGTCGGCCAGCGGGTCGACGACCTTGCCGGTGTCGTCCGCGGCCGGCGGCGCGTCTGCTGACCCGGCCGGCTTGCCGGCCCCCTTCAGCTCGGCGATCACGTCGCCGATCGGATCGACGACGCTCGACTTGTACTCCGACGCCGGTACCGGTGCCGACGCCGGGCCCGCGGGAGCCGCC
>JAAFGU010000181.1 GCA_010365205.1 Aromatoleum sp.
GGTGACCCGGCCCTCGCGTTGCAGCCAGTCGAAGATCGGCGGCCGCGGCCACGCCGCGCGTTCGAGCCGCGCCGCGCAGTGGTCCGGAAACATCCGGGCCGTATTCTCGACGAGTCCGCCGCCGGTGATGTGCGCCATTCCCTTCACGTCGACGTCGCGCAAGAGCGACAGCACCGGCTTGACGTAGATGCGCGTCGGTTCCAGCAACGATGCGCCGAGCGTGCGCGTGCCGGTCGCGCCGGGAACCGGCTGCGCGAGGTCGGCGCCGGACACGTCGAGGATCTTGCGGATCAGCGAAAAGCCGTTGGCATGCGCTCCGCTGGACGCGAGCCCCAGCAGCACGTCGCCGGCAGCGATCCGGGCGCCGTCGATCGCCTTCGACTTCTCGACGACGCCGACGGCGAAGCCGGCGAGATCGTACTCGCCCGGAATGAACGCATCGGGGTGCTCGGCGGTTTCGCCGCCGATCAGCGCGCAACCCGCCAGTTCGCAGCCCGCGGCGATGCCCCGGATGACGTCGGCGGCCACGCCGACGTCGAGGCGTTCGCAGACGTAGTAGTCGAGGAAGAACAGCGGCTCGGCGCCCTGGACCAGGATGTCGTTGACGCTCATCGCGACCAGATCGATGCCGATCGTGTCATGCTTGTTCAGGGCGAAGGCGAGCTTCAGCTTGGTGCCGACGCCATCGGTGCCGGACACGAGCACCGGTTCCCGATACCGCTTCGGCAACTCGACCAGGGCGCCGAAGCCGCCGATCCCGGCCAGCACCTCGGGGCGCATGGTCCGCCGAGCGTAGGGCTTGATGCGCTCGACCAGCGCATCGCCGGCGTCGATGTCGACACCCGCGTCGCGATATGAGAGCGGAGGCTGTGCGGCAGAGGGGGGCGGGGTCATCGTGAACGGCAACGGAAGTCGCGTTGGCGTCGTCGCGGCCGAAGGCGGGATTGAGGGAAACCTTCGCGGCGCGGTACAGTGCGTCGCGTTCGCCCGAATTTTACTCGAAATGCAGGACACCCGACCGCCGCCTCCTCCCGACGAGCCGCCTCCCGCGGAAGTGCTCGAAGCTGCCGCGCGCAGGCCGGTGCGGGCACGGCACTATCTGTGGGTAGCCGGCGCGGTGCTGGTCGTCGCCGCCGCGCTGCACTGGCTGGGGCCGGTGCTCACGCCGTTCCTCGTCGGGGCGATCCTCGCCTACCTCGGCAATCCAATCGTCAACCGCTGCGAGCGCGCCCGTATCCCGCGGGGCATCGGCACGCTGCTGGCGGTGATGCTGATGATGCTCGTCGTCCTGGGCGTGGTGCTGGTCGTGGTGCCGCTGGTGCAAGCCGAAATCACCCTGCTGATCCGGCGGCTGCCCAGTCTCGCCGATCTCTATGCGACCTCCGTCGTGCCATGGCTGTCCGACCACTTCGGCATCAACGCGCAGCTCGACCGCGGTAGCTTGAAGCAGCTGATCGCACAAAATGCGGAAAGCGCACGCGCGGTATCGATGCGGGTGCTGGCGGGCGTCCGGTCGGGCGGGGTGATCTTGCTGACGCTGCTGGTCAATCTCGCGCTGATTCCCGTCGTCATGTTCTATCTGCTGCGCGACTGGAATCAGATCGTCGACCGGATCGACGACCTGCTGCCGCGCAAATGGCTGCCAATGGTGCGCGGGATCGCGGCAGACATCGACGATGTACTCGCGGAGTTCCTGCGCGGCCAGGCTCTGGTGATGGTCTCGCTCGCCGTCTACTACACCGGCGCGCTGTCGATCGCCGGACTCCATTTTGCCGTGCCGATCGGCCTCCTGACGGGCCTGCTGGTGTTCATTCCGTACGTCGGCTTCGGTCTTGGCCTGGTCCTGGGCGTGCTGGCGGCGCTGGTGCAATGGTCCGGGTGGCCCGGGTTCGCCGCCGTGCTCGCCGTCTACGGCGTCGGCCAGCTGCTCGAGAACTACGTGCTGCTGCCCTACCTCGTTGGCGACCGCATCGGTCTGCATCCGCTCGCGGTCATCTTCGCGCTGCTTGCGTTTGGCCAATTGTTCGGCTTTGCGGGCGTGCTGCTTGCGCTGCCGGTGTCGGCCGCGCTGCTCGTCGGGCTGCGCCGCCTGCGTGAAGAGTACGTTACGTCGCCGTTGTACGTCGATCGTTGATGGAGCAGCTGGTCCTTGATCTGGCGGCGCCAGAGCCGCCGTCGTTTGCGAATTTCGTTCCTGGCCCCAATGCCGAGGCGCTTGGTGTGCTGGCGCGATTCGCCGCCGGCGCGGTTGCCGAGACCGGCGTTGTCGTCTGGGGTGCGGCCGGGTCTGGCAAGACGCACCTGCTGCACGCCGCGGTGGCCGCCGCGCTTGCCGCCGGCCGGTCCGCCATCTACGTGGCAGATCACGGCGTGCTGACTGCGACCGAGGCGGAAGTCCTGGCGCGCCACGAGTTGGTCGCCGTCGATTCGGTCGACGCCGCGAATGCCGACGCGCAGGGCAAGCTGTTCAGCGTGTTCAATGCGTTGCGGGCGCGGGGACGTAACCTGCTGGCCGCAAGTTCGGCGCCCCCTGCGGCGCTGCCGCTGCGCGAGGACGTGCGCACGCGGCTCGGTTGGGGACTTGTTTTCGAGATCCTGCCGCTTGCCGATTCGGACAAACCCGCGGCTCTTGTTGCCTGGGCGCAACAGCGGGGCTTCGGCCTGAGTGACGACGTGATCCGGTACCTGCTTGCGCACGGCAGGCGGGACATGGCGTCGCTGTTGGCTACCCTGGCAGCGCTCGACCGGCATTCGCTGGCCACGAAGCGCGCGATCACGGTTCCGCTGCTGCGGGACTGGATTCAGCGCGATTTCCGTCTCGAGCGCTGAACCGCCGGGCTTTCGGCCGGCCGGCGTGCCCGTACGCGCCCACTCGCGCCCGTTCGAAGCGCCACCTGCGCCGGCCAAGCGGACGCCCGCCGGTCGGTCGCCATTTGTTACAACGATGTCAACCGGGGACTCACAGGGTCCGTTATACGCGGCGACCCGGTTGGTTTTGGGCATCGTCAAGCCACTGAATATTGAGGAATCATTAGATGAGCAAGCTCCTGATGGCATTGGTCGCCGGCGCGTTCGCGCTGACGGCTTCGGCCCAA
This sequence comes from Aromatoleum sp., assembly GCA_010365205.1. GTDB lineage: Bacteria > Pseudomonadota > Gammaproteobacteria > Burkholderiales > Casimicrobiaceae > CAIWHR01. The sequence continues at coordinate 3,096 of JAAFGU010000181.1, forward strand.
TCCCCCGCTCCGGCGGCTCCGGCGAAGGCGGTTACCGCCGCCCGGAGCGCGGCAGCAACGTCGGCGGCTCCTGCGCCGATGGCCGTGTCGGCGAAGGCCACGTCGTCGTCGTCGAAGTCGGCTGCGAAGTCGAAGAAGTCCAAAATCAAGAAGAAGGCTCCCAAGCACGCCGCCAGCGCGGCAGGCGCCATGGAACCCAAACCCGCGAAGTAACCCTACCTGCCCGCCAGAGTTCCCCGGTGCCCGCACCGAGTTGCAAAACGGCGGAAAGTTGCTATGATTCCAAGGCTTTAACAAATTCCATTGGCAGCAGCCACGGATATTGACCGCATCACCCACTGACCACTCGAGGACACAAAATGAACAAGTTGATCATTGCCCTGATCGCCGGCACGTTCGCCGCGACCGCCGCTGCCCAAACTGCCGCTCCGACGATGGCGCCCGCCGATAAGGGCATGGCCAAGCAGGAAACCTTGAAGGAAGCCACCAAGAACCCCGAACACAAATCGCCGGTCGCCACCGCGGCCGAGGCCAAGGCGAACACCGAAGCGTCGAAGAAGCAGAAGAAGCTGGACCGCAAGGAAAAGCAAGCCGCCGCCGCCGCGGCCGCGAAGGCCTCCGCTGCCGACACGACCGGCGCGAAGACCGCCGCCGACCAAGCGGCGAACACGCAGGCCACGAAGGGAACGCCGAAGGCGCTGCCGACCAAGCAGGACAAGCAGGACGCCACGAAGGCTACGACCAAGGCGGGCGCCACGCAGTAAGGCCTTTTCGTACCTGATGGGAAGGCAGGGGCCGCAAGTCCCCTGCCTTTTTCTTTTCCGGATTCTCCTTCCGCCACGCCGCGCGCTCACGGCGTGGTGCCAACGCCCGATGCGCGAACTCGATCATTCCCGCCCCGCTGCTACCGTTGCGACGATCGTCGTCCGCGACGGCGCCTATCTGCTCGTCGAGGAGACCACGCGGAAGGGCCTGCGTCTGAACCAGCCGGCGGGCCACCTCGAATCGGGCGAGACCATCGCCGCCGCCGCTGTGCGCGAGACGCTCGAGGAGACCGGCTTCCGGGTGACGCCGACCGCGCTTGTCGGCATCTACCGGTGGCACGCCCCGGACAACGGCGTCACGTTCATCCGCTTCGCGTTTGCCGCGGACGTCGTCGCGCACGAGCCGGCGCGTCCGCTCGATGCGGGCATCGTCCGCGCGCTGTGGCTGCCCTACGATGAACTGATCGCGCAGCGCGCACGTCACCGCAGCCCGCTGGTCCTGCGCTGCGTCGACGACTACCGCGCCGGCCGGCGGCAACCGCTCGACCTCGTCACGGAACTGCCGTGAATGCCCGCAAGCCGCGCGTCGTCGTCGGAATGTCCGGCGGCGTCGACTCGTCGGTCGCGGCGTGGCTGCTGAAGCAGCAAGGTTGCGAGGTCGTCGGCCTGTTCATGAAGAACTGGGAGGACGACGACACCGACGAATACTGCACGTCGCGCGAGGATCTGGTCGATGCGGCATCGGTGGCCGACGTCATCGGCATCGAACTCGAGGCCGTGAATTTTGCCGCCGAATATCGCGAACGCGTGTTCACCCGTTTCCTGCACGAGTACGAGGCCGGCCGCACGCCGAATCCGGACGTGCTGTGCAACAGCGAGATCAAGTTCCGGGCTTTTCTCGACCACGCGTTGGCGCTTGGCGCCGATCACATCGCCACCGGTCACTACGCGCGCATTCGCCGCGCGGCGTCGGGCGTCGAGTTGCTGAAAGCACTCGATGCGACGAAGGACCAGAGCTATTTCCTGCACCAGTTGACGCAGGAGCAACTCGCGCCGGCGTTGTTCCCGCTGGGAGAGCTGCTGAAACGGGACGTCCGTGCGATCGCGAAGCGCGAGGGCATCCCGACGTGGGCGAAGAAGGACTCAACCGGCATCTGTTTCATCGGCGAGCGGCCCTTCCGCGACTTTCTCGCCAGATACCTGCCGAAAACGCCGGGGCCGATCGAGACGCCGGAGGGCCGCGTCGTCGGGCGCCATCACGGCCTCGCGTACTACACGCTCGGCCAGCGGCAGGGCCTGCGCATCGGTGGCACGCGGGGCGGCACTGACCTGCCCTGGTTCGTGTCGGGAAAGGATGCCGCGCGCAACGCGCTCGTCGTCGTCCAGGGCCGCGCCGACACGCGGCTATTTCGTTCCGTCGTCGACGCCCAGGAGATGCATTGGATCGCGGGTACGGCCCCGCGGGCGTCGGCGCTGGCGGACGTTGCTGCGAAGACGCGTTATCGTATGCAGGACGCACGTTGTCGCGTCGAATCGCCGGGCGATGCGCGCGCCCGCGCGACGTTCGACCTGCCGCAATGGGCGCCGACGCCGGGTCAGTATCTGGTGCTGTACGACGGTGATGTGTGCCTGGGTGGCGGCGTGATCCGCGCAACGGAAGCGGCGCGCGAGGCGCCCGCCACCGC
>JAAFGU010000182.1 GCA_010365205.1 Aromatoleum sp.
AGCCGCCGGCGCGCCGCCCTCGACGTCGGCGCCGATGAACGACGGCGGCGCATAGTTGACGCCGGTCTCCTTCGCCCAATCCTTGGCAATGAGGCCGAGGCCGGACAGCACCATCATCACCAGAAACGCGACGACGATCGCCAGCGACACCATGGCGACGCGGTCGGACTTGAGCCGTTTCCACGCCAGTGCCCACAGACCGGGTGAGACCGTGTGCGGGATTTCGCGGCCCATCGTGACGGTCTTCATTTGAGCTGCACCCGCGGGTCGACCGCCTTGTACATGAGGTCGGCGAGCAGATTCGACGCCATCGTCGCGAACGCGGTGTAGACGGTGATCGCCTTGATCACCGGAAAGTCGGAGCGCTCGACGGCGAGTATCACCTCCCGGCCGATGCCCGGAATCGAGAAGAAACGTTCGATCAGGAATATGCCGAGCAAGAGCCCGGGCAGCGCCGACATCAGGTTGGTGATTATCGGGATCGACGCGTTGCGCAGCACGTGGATCCACATGATTCGGTTCTCGGACAGCCCCTTCGCCCGCGCCGTCCGGACGTAGTCCTGGTTGATCTCGTCGAGCACGAACGTCCGGTACAACCGCAGGCTCGGCGCGATGCTGACGACGAGGCCGATCAGGATCGGCAGCGTCGAGTAGACGAACAGGTTCTCCAGCACATCGTTGCCCCAGCCCTGCACCGGGAACCAGCCGAGCTTGTAGGCGAAGAAGTACTGGAAGACGATGATGTAGACGAGGATCGAGATCGATAGGCCGACGGTACAGACGACCATCACCAGCCGGTCGGTCAGCGAGCCGCGGACGTAGGCGACGGCGAGCGCGAGTGCGATCGAGATCAGCGCGTCGAGCACCAGCAGTGGCACTCCGACCGTCAGCGACGGCCCCAGCCGCGTGGCGAGTATATGCGAGACCTTCTCGTTGGTGCTCCAGGAGGCGCCGAAGTCGGCGGTGAGCACCTGCTTGATGAAAATCCACAGCTGGACCCAGTACGGCTGGTCCACGCCGAGCTGCCGGCGGATATTGTCGATCTGCTCCTGGTTCGAAATCTTGCCGGCCAGAACGTAGGCCGGGTCGCCGCCCACCCAGTTGAACAACAGGAATACCAGCAGGATCACCCCGAGCATCGTCGGAATCATCTGCCACACCCGCCGGATGATGTATGCGGTCATGCGTCTACTCCTCGCCGCGCGGGTCGCGCGCAGTCAGGGCCTAAGAGGCGAGCCCGATTGCCATGGGACACGGCGGGGCTCCAGTTGATTGCGTTTGCCGCGGTGCCCCGCGACCGGTTCTTTTGGAAACCGGCCGCGGCGCGGCGTCGGGCCGTGCCGGGGTTGGCCCGGCGGCCGTCATTTGTTTTCCATCCGTGCCGTGGTACGCCCTTCCTCCTCCTGCATCCGGGGGGTCGCGCTACTTCGGCGGCGCGACGTCGATGTATTGCCATTCCGAGTGCAGGATCGGGTGCTTCTTGAAACCGAGCACCCTGGGCTGCACCAGCATGTTCCGGTAACGGCTGATGTCCAGCCGCCACGGAGTGTACGCTTCGATGACCCGCGCCATCTGGCGATAGAGCTTGTCTCGTTCCGGCGAGGCGGGAATCTTGAGACTCTGCTCGTACAGCTTGTCGTATTCGGGTATCGCGGCGCAAGCATTGTTGCTTTGATAGATGTTCTTGCTGTAGAGCAGCTGCATGAAATTGTCGGCATCCGGATAGTCGGCGATCCACGAAGCCGTCCGCATTTGCAGCTTGCACTGCTTTTCGAGCTTCAGGAGCTCCGCGAACTTTTCTTTCTGTACGTCCATCCGGATGCCGATCTGATCGAACGCCTTCTTCCACAGCTCGTCCTGCTGGCGACCCAGCGAGTCGGGACGCGAGGCATAGTGGATCAGCAGCGGCTTGCCGTCCGGCAGCATCCGAAAGCCGTCGGCGCCCTTCTTGTAGCCGAACCGGTCGAGCAGCGCATTGGCGGCGGCAGGATCGTACTTGATTCCTGACCGGTACGCCGGATCGTGGCCGACGACGCCGGGCGGGACCGGGAACTGGGCCTCGATCGCCTGGCCGTTGCGGACGACCCTGATCTCTTCCTCGACGTTGTACGCCATCGCCATCGCGCGGCGCAGCGCAATCTTTTCTTTCGACAATCCGCCGACGACCGGATCCATCAGGTTCCAGTAGTGGTAGGTGATTTCCGGATCGACGAAGCGCGACAGCCGGACGCCCTTCTTCTGCATGTCGGGCGTCAGTGTCGCGCCGTTCAGCACCTTCGGCGCCAGCGGGCCTTCCATGTTCATCAGGTCGAGCTCGCCGCCCTGGAATGCGAGAAGCCGCGCCTGATCTTCCTCGATGATGCTGATCTCGATCCGGCCGATCTGGGGCATCTTCTTGCCCTTCATGTCCTTCACGATCTGCGCATCCTCGGGATCCGTGCCAGGCTTGAAGTCCCAGATGAAACCGCGATAGTCGGGGTTCGCCTCGAGGAAGATCTTGGACGAGCGGATCCAATTCGCGAGCTTGTACGGGCCGGTGCCGATGGGGTTGGCCATGACGCGGTTGCCTTCGTCGGCGTAGGCGTTGACGACTTCCCTCGCCAATGCGCTCGTCGGCTCGTGCGCAAGCACGTAACTGAGGTTGAAATCCGGCTGTTTCAGCCGGATTCGCAGCGTGTGGCGATCGACGGCCTCGAGTCCCGCGATCTTCGAGTCGTAATCGAACTTGCCCCCCGCCTTCGCCTTCTCGGTGATTTCGTCGAGACCGACGACCTTGCCTTCGAGGAGCCAGGTCCAGGGCGACCGGATTTTCGGATCCATCAAACGCTTGAGCGAGTACACGTAGTCCTCGGCGACGAGTTCGCGCTTCGCCCCTTTGAATGCGGGATCCGGCGTGAAGAAGATGCCCTTTTTCACCTTGATCGTGTACGTCCGGCCATCGTCGGTGATATGCGGAAGCGCTTCGGCCGTCAGCGGGACGAGCTTCGAGGGGCGCGCGAGATAGTCGTAGGTGAGCAGCGTCTCGAAGACCATCTGCTCGATCGTCGCCGAGTAGAGGTCGTGCGCGGCAGCGGGATCGAAGCCCTCCTCGCCGACCGGGAACACGTGCCGGATCACCTTGTTCATGTCGGCGGCGGCGGCTGGAACCGTGGCGGCGGGGCCAAGGCAGACGACGGCGAGCGCGAGCGCGCGAAGCGCGAGGCGGTACATGGGCAGGGTCATCGGCGCAGAGAAGGTGTCGAGCCGACGTCTAGGTGCGCGGCTCGAGATCCATGTAGACAAATTCGCCGTGAAGAATCGGGTGCTTCTTGTACCCCTTGACCCACGGACGGATCAACTGGTTGCGCTCGCGCGAGGTGTGCAGGCTCCACGCACCGTCGACCTCCATCTGCCGCGTCATCTCCAGGAATAGGAAATCGCGCTCGGGAGAGTTGGGAAGCCTCGTCGCCTTCTTGTAGAACGCGTCGAACGCCTTCGACTCGTAACAGCCGTTATTGCTTTGCCCGGTGTTGGGGCCGTAGAGCAGTTGCATGAAGTTGTCGCCGTCCGGGTAATCGGCGGTCCAGGCCGCGCCCCACATCATCAACTGGCACGCTTTGGAGGCCTTCAGGTGGTCGGAGAATTTGCCGATGTCGAACACCATCCTGATCCCGATGGCGTCCATCGACTTCTGCCACAGCTCGTTGAAATCGCGCTCGATCGCGCTCGAACCCGACGCCTGATGCACCACCAGCGGCTTGCCGTCCGGCAGCGTCCGGTAGCCGTCCTTGCCCTTGTTGTACCCGAAATGATCGAGCAGCCGATTGGCGAGACCGGGGTCATAGCGGTTGATGCTCCGGTAGCTGGGATCGTGACCGACGACTCCCACCGGAATCGGCATCTCCGCGGGCACCGCCTGAAATTTGCGGACGACGCGGATTTCGTCGTCGAGGTTGTAGCCCATGATGATCGCGCGGCGCAGCGCGATCTTCTCCCGGGTGAATCCGCCGACGAGCGGGTCGCGGAAGTTGAAGTACGTGTAGCCGATGTCGGGCTCGATCGCCCGGAACAGCGACACGCCCTGATCCTTCCACTCGGATTTCAGCGTATTGTCGGCGTCGAAAACCTGCGGCCGGAAGGTTGCCGGCAACGCGAGGTAGTCGAGCTCCTTCTGATTGAAGGCGAGCCAGCGCGACTGGTCCTCGTCGATGATGCTGATCTCGACGCGGCCGATCTGCGGCATTATCTTGCCGCGCATCGCGGCGACGAGCGCGTCGTCCCACGCCGGGTCGGACACGGCGAAGTCCCACGTGAAACCGCGGTAGCCGGGATTGGCCTCGAGGACGATCTTGGCCGCTCGCGTCCACTGCTTGAGGATGTACGGCCCCGACCCGACCGGGTGCGCCTGCACGTCGTCGCCGTAGGCCTCGACCACTTCGCGCGCCATCGCGCCGAAGGGAACGTGCGCGGTGATATAGAGGAAGTTGAAGTCGGTGTGCTTGAGGCGGAATTTCAACGTGTACCGGTCGACCGCCTGCATGCCCGGCACCTTGGCGTCGTAGTCGAACCGGCCGGACTTCTTCGCGGCCTCCGCGAGTTCATCGAGCCCCTCGATCTTGCCCTCGATCATGAACGCCCAGGGCGAGCGGTTCTTCGGATCCATGAACCGCTTGAAGCTGTAGACGAAGTCCTCGGCGACGAGTTCGCGCCTGTGTTCCTTGAAGGCGGGATCGGGCGTGAAATAGATGCCTTTGCGCAACCGGAACACGTAGGTCCGGCCGTTGTCCGACACCTCGGGCATGCCCTCGACGGCCATCGGGACGAGCTTCGCCGGTCGCGCGAGATAGTCGTAGGTCAGCAGACGATCGAAAATCGCTTCGTTGACGGTGTTCGAATACAGGTCCGAAATACGGACCGGATCGAATCCGGTTTCGGCGGTCGGGAATGCGGCGCGGAGCACTTTGTTCGGGTCCGCGACGGCGGCGGCGGGCGCGGCGACGATCGCGGCGACCAGACCGACGAACGCGATACCTCCGGCCCGTCGGACCGAATCCCGAAATGACATTCCGACCCCCGAAATGAAAGCCGCGTAATGTACCATTTTCGCCCTGCCCCATGCCACGCCATCTGATCCGAAAACTGACCGACCGGTTTCAGCCGGCCATCGACCGTGTGACCGGGAACGCCGCCGTGCGGCGGTACGCGCCGGCATTGGCCGAGCCGAACCTGTGGCACCTCAATCGCCGCTCGACGGCACGGGCGGTCGCGCTCGGATTGTTCTGCGGTCTCATACCCGGACCGCTGCAGGCGGTGGCAGCGTTGGTCGGCTGCCTCGTTTTCCGCGCCAATCTCCCGCTCGCCATCGTCACGACGTTCTATACCAATCCGCTGACCATCGTCCCGTTGTATCTGCTGGCCTACGAGTACGGCTCGCTGTTCTTTCCGGATGCCGCAAGGCTCGGGGACGGCGCGGCCGCTTTCGCGCTGCCTGCCGGGGCCGGGGTCGGCGGCACGTTGCGCGCGCTGATCGGCTGGGCGTTCG